>JAITDB010000003.1 GCA_031282785.1 Holosporaceae bacterium | reverse complement strand
AAATCCAGTGTTTTAACGAAGAGCATTCCATATACAATGGCAACGTCCATTTTTCTCTTCGTTTCTGTAAAGGAATTCTCCAATATGCAGCGAATATTGTAATAATATATATAAAAAATTAAGATTAGGTTAATTTTTTCTTGCCTTTTTCTTTGTAATCGAAGGCAAGAATCGCTGAAAGACTATTGCTTAAAATACTATCCAATTTGAGTACTCATAGATCGAAATTAGCGCTATTTATTTTTTTCAGATAGCGTTTTTTCATTATTTTTCGTGCGAACATGAGCACCAGGACCGTTCCCACGTTCATGAAGACTGCTCCCATGATCATGGTAATGCTTTCGCTCATTTTGGTCCCCATTGATATGCACAGCGACATAATGATGTTCCTAAAAACCACCACTGTCGACGCTCCTATGCAGGAAACATGGGCCGATGATTGCAGAGCCTTCAAAATGGAAACAGGTACCAGGAACGCACTTCCCACGCATTGCAAACACATCAGAGCCAGAAGATGATACGCCGTCCAGGTCTCTTCAAAGGCAACGACAAACGTCATATACAGGCCAAAAATTGTGTAGATACCTATACCTATTTTTTTAGCGACTTTTATGCTGGATCCTCTGACAACGGATCTGTAGGCGAATGTGGCAAGAACATAAAATATCAGAGGAACTGCCTGAAATATAGCGATGTCTGCAGAGCGGTTACCAAGAATTCGAGCGCAAATAAACGGAGAATTTGAGGCGAATATCATATACCCACCAGCAAATAATCCCGGAATAAGAGCATAGGTCACAAAATGAGAATTTTTCAGAATCGAACCGTAGTCGCAAACATATTTTGCCACCGAAAGGACCTTGAGAGCACGATTTTTTGTGCGCTCGTGGTATATCCAGAAGAAAAAAATTCCGAAAACCTGGGATATCATTAATATCAAAAACGACAATCTCCAGCCGTGAATTTCCGCAAAGATACACCCGACAAACGGCGATAAAATCCAGGCTATCGGCTGATAAAGCTCCAATATGCCTACTATGCCGTTTCTTTCATTTTCGTTATTAAATTCTGCGATAATAATTTCGACGGAAACAATGTAAATGACACTGGATCCAGTCGCCTGCAGGAACCTCATGATCATGAACAGAGAGAGGGAATCCGCCAGAAAGCATCCCAGATGCCCTAGAATCGAGAGCATCAGAGCCGGCAGCACAACGCGACGACTGCCATAAAAATCTATAAGCGGACCACAGGTAAAGCGTCCGATAAATTCTCCCACCAGATGCACCACTATGGTCATTTGCAACAGAGCGTTGGAAGTATGCAGATCAATAGCCATCTGCCTCAGACACGGAATATAAATACTCACCGCCGCTGATGTCACGACGTTTAGAAATAGCAAAAAAATTGCTATTCTCTTACGAGAAGAATATTCTTCTTTTTTTTCAGCAATATTCCGGGACGATTTATTCAAAATAAGACTTCCTTAAAAAGTTCTAGTATATAAAAACATTATTAATTAAACACTAAAATCCCATATGTCCAATACTTTTATGGATAAATATGCAATTCATCGCTGTTTAATTACGTAATCGTTGATTATTCTCACAATTTTCTCAAATGATTCTTCCACGGTTTCATTGGAGGTATCAACGATAATATAGTCATCATTGAAAGTCAATGGTGCCGTATCTCGGGTAGAGTCCTGGAGATCTCTGTTTTTCATATTTTCGTAGACTTCTTCGAATGTGACGTTGCAATTTTTTGTTTTTAGCTCGTCGAAGCGACGTTTCGCGCGGATTTTTGGATCAGCAGTCATGAATATTTTGCAGGTTGCGTTTGGAATGGCGACCGTGCCAATATCGCGGCCATCGATGACAGAGCCGGCAAAATTTTTTCCAGGATCCGCCGCGAATTCCCTAATAAATTTTGTTATTACGTTTCTGACTGCCGAAAGCTTCGACGTGGATATAGTGGCATTGCTCACGGTGTCTGATCGAAGAACATTTTCTGAAATTTTATTTTTCATTGCCAGAAGATCATGCACGGATATTTCCCATAGTGTGCCATTTTTTAGATTTTCATTGATATTCTGGAGATTTTCGAAATTTTCTGAGCCTCTTAACGACTCCAGCTGAAGATAGGCGAACATTCGATAGAGAATCCCGCTGTCCAAATATGCAAAATTAAATTTTTGTGCCAGCATTCGGGCAATTGTTCCCTTTCCACTGCTGGCATATCCATCTACTGCGACAACGGGTTTCATTTTATTTTTGTAGTCCCACCTCTAGATCTTTACCGTCGATTCTTATGCCAGTGAACAGCAGCAGTGGAGCCGCCAGGCAAATGGAAGAAAATGTTCCAAACATTAGTCCGAACAAAATCGGGAAACAGAAATCGAATATGACTTTTCCTCCAAAAAAGCAAAGAGCCAACAGCGACAGCACTGTTGTCAGCGACGTCAGGATTGTCCTAGACAGCATTTCGTTTATGGACTTATTCAGCAAATCGACGATGGTTATATTTCTATGAGCCATCATGTTTTCTCGTATTCGATCGAACACCACAACAGTATCGTGAATCGAGTAGCAAGCCGTCATGAGTAGCGCCACTATCGAGTTGACGTTAAATTCGAAATAGTGGATCAATGAATACAGTCCCATCAGCACCACGCAGTCGTGGGCGAGCGCAATAACGCCACAGATCGCAAATTGCCATTCGAATCGTATCCAGACATACAATAAAATGGCCAGCAACGATATGACAACGGCTAGCAAAGCATTGTGCACCAACTCCTTTCCGATCTTCGGTCCTATTTTTTCTATTTTTCTGTATTCGACGCCATTGCCCAGAACAGTTTTTACCTTGTCGAGGGTAGCGTTTTGTCCCACCTGACTCTCGTCGCTGCTGCTTGGCATGCGAATGAGAACATCTCGGTCAGAGCCGAATTCCTGCAGAGAAATTTCTCCTATATCCAATTTATTTAATTTTTCCCGAAGATCTCCGATATTAGCGGCTTGCTGAGTTCTCACCTCCAATACGAATCCACCTTGGAAATCCACTCCGAAGTTGAGTTTATGGAAAGCAAAAGCCAAAATACTAATCAGCGTAATGATTGCCGAAAATAAAAAAACCCATTTTCTTTTGGACACAAAATCTATTTTCGTATCATGGGGTATTAATTTATAAAGTTCCATCGCTTTGGTCCTTTCTTATATTGGAATTGAGAGTTGATGTCTTGATTTCATGCAGACAGCAATAATATATCTTGTTAGAGTGGTTGCCGTAAAGAAAGATATCAGCGTTCCCAAAATAGTAGTAATAGCAAATCCTCTAACGGGTCCGGTTCCAAATATATAAAGACACGACATTCCTATTATTGTGTTCAAGTTCGAGTCAACAATGGATGTCATGGCGAAAGCATAGCCGTCTTCGATGGCCTTAAGCCATTTGGAGCCATGTCTCAGGCTTTCTTTTATGCGTTCGTTTATGAGCACATTCGCGTCGACAGCCATACCAACGGTAAGAGCGATACCAGCAATACCCGGCAGCGTTAGAGTCGCCTGCAGACACGATAATCCGGCTATGAGCAAAATGATGTTCACCACAACGGCAACATTCGCTATGAGTCCGAATTTCGAATACCAGAGATACATAAACACAAGCACAAAAAGACCGGAAATAAGAGTGGCCAGCACTCCGGAACGAACGGAATCGGCTCCCAGATCTGGTCCAACGGTTTTTTCCTCGATAATGTTCAATGGAGCAGGAAGCGCACCGGCTCTCAGCAACAATGCCAGTTCGTTGGCACTTTCCACAGTGAAATTGCCGCTGATGCTGCCATGTCCGTCCATAATTGGCTCTTTTATCTTCGGAGCACTGATTATTATGTCATCCAAGACTATGGCGAATCTTTTTCCGACGTTCTCGCTGGTGATCTCGCCAAATTTTTTTCCGCCCGACTTGTTAAAGGTCAAACTCACTGTCGGATTGTTGTACTCATCCTGGGAAAGACGTGCGTCCACCAAGGTCTCGCCTCCAATAAACGCCTGCTTCTTTACAGCCGTATATTTTCCACTGTCCGAAGATCTCAAATAGATATAACCAACCGGAGCAACAGCTTTTTTGCGATCCATTATCTCAGGAACTTCCTCATTTACGAGTCTAAATGTCATTTTTGCAGTGCGTCCAAGCATTTCTTTCACGTGGGAAGGATCCTGCAGTCCCGGAATCTGGAGCAAAATACGATCTTCTCCCTGCTTCTGAATGTTGGTCTCCCTTGTGCCAGTCTCGTCGACCCTCTTGCGGACAATTTCTATGGAGCGATCCACGGCGTCCATTCCTTTTTTCTTGAGAGCTTCCGGCTTCGGAGTCATTTTTACGTGAGCTCCAGAAATATCAACGGTAAAATCCGTATCAATGGAGGTCAATGCCATTTTTGCTTTGCCCACAAAGGAATCGTCCTTCAAATCGAACTCCACGCAATCTTGTTCCTTGGAAATCGACTTGGGAAAATTCGCCGCATAGGGAATGGTTTCTTTTCTCAGAGCACTCCTGGCCGCATCCAAAATCTGATTCAGATAGTCGTTCTTCAGGCTCTCCAGATCAACCTCTAACAGAAGATGCGCTCCTCCCCTCAGATCCAAACCAAGATAAACCTGCTGGTTCGGTAACCAGCTGGGCAGATTCTTCTGCATAGATTGCGGTAAAATATTCGGCAATGCGAATAAAATCCCAAAAACGCAAACACATGCTATAAAAATTTCCTTCCATTTTTGAATATTCATATGTTTCTCCTTATTTCTTTGCCTGCAGCGAAGATTTTCCCTGCGGATTCTTTTTGGACGTATTTTTCAGTGTATTTTTCAGGACATTTTTTTTCTGGGGATTTTTCTCAGGAACATTATTTTCATGAAAAAGATTTTCATGAGCTTTATTTTCATGAGGAAGATTTTTGATGGATTTATTTTCGTCGGCAGTCGTTTCAGTGTCGTCATCTTCCTGAGACTCGGGACGAGAATCGGCATTTTTCGCCAGGACATCTGCAATGGACGCCTTCAACACTTTCAGGCGAACTCCCTCTGCCACTTCCATCGATATCTCTCCGTTCTTCATGATTTTATGCACGCTGCCAATGATTCCCCCAGTTGTCACCACCACATTGCCCCTCTTCAGAGCTTCAATCATGCTGCGCTTTTGCGCTTCCCTCTTCCGCTGAGGACGAATCAGTAGAAAATAAGATGCCAAAATTATGAGAAAAAACGGAGTCATCGCTCCCAAAAAGCCAAAAGATCCTGCAGAAGCTCCAGCAGGAGAAGACGCAGGCGTCGTTGTGCTACTATTTACCATGGTATTCCTTTCACTCATAAAAAGATTCAGCACATATATACGGCTATTTTAAAAAAATATCCAGTACGCACATATATTCATCCTGCACATTAGCACCAGATGAAGCCGAAAGGCAAGAAAAACCTGATAGTCATTCTTGCAACCCGTCGTTTTCAAGTTTTCTCATTCTCACCGACGCGAAGCACACTCTTCACCAGCTACCATACTGACAGAAATGTGTAAAATTTCCGTTAATTTTCGAGATATTAACGTTTTTTTGACACTTTTTTTATAAAATGGTACCTGATGGAAGATGTCCTCCGCGGCACTGGGTTTGGTTTTCATTATGGTTCAAGAGTAGATTAGAGAGGAGATTTTCTTAGCCTACTTAACAACAATTTATAAATATTTTCATGCCTATGATTAAAACGCCATTCGGTCTCCTTCAAGTGTAGAT
>JAITDB010000097.1 GCA_031282785.1 Holosporaceae bacterium | reverse complement strand
CGTAAAATTTTCCTAAATTGGGATTCAGAAATATGGGTATTTTTTATGTATCTATTTTTCATTGATATATCCTACCTTATTGGGCTAGAAAATCAATCTAATCTACTCTTGAACCAAATTAAATTCACTGCTCTAGATGATGCCATATACTACGCACTATCATAGTGAACCATGTATAAAACATAACATGTATTATATGGCAATTTTTAATTTCCTAAGAATTGTTTTTTTTCTTGTTTTCATGAGTCCAATGATGTCAATTGCAAAAAAAATCGTTAGGTAAGAGCCTGTTGAATAGTCGAAGATCCACTGGCGTTTATATACAGCGGAATTATCTGAGATTCTGCCGAAAGCAATCGTGAAAACGTCAGCAGATGCCGAGCATTTCGAAAATCATCGATGCGAACACTCAGATTTTTTTCCAATTTTTCCGAGGCATCTCCAATAATTATCTGGATATTATTTTTCTCGATATAAGATTGTATGTTTTCATGGGAATCTACTCCATGGACAATTCTTTTTCCGTCATAATATCTGAAATACAATTGATTTTTGTCGCTTTCAATGACGATCAGCCTAGAAAAATCTCCCCCCTGATATTTCTGCTGGTAGATGGAATCTATAACCCCGAAATAATCCACGCTGACAGCCGGTATTTTCAGCGAAAACGCCATTCCCTTGGCGAAACTCTGGGAAATGCGAATGCCCGTGAATGATCCCGGCCCAGAAGCCGTAATAATTCCGTTTATTTTTCTTACATCGAGATTGTTTTCATGTAGCAGATCGGACACTACTCCAGCAAAATTGCTTGACGCATCGATGTTCAGATTTTTTTCGGCCACAACGCCGTCGCAGAACAAAGCCGCAGAGCATCTTTTGAGACAAGCTGTGACGGCTAGCAGAAAATTATTTTTGGAAAAAATTCTATTATTCATCGCAAAACCACATTTGCATTTTCCATGGATATGGCCAATTCTCCCCGGAGAAAAGACAGCGCATATTTGCCAAAAATTTCTTCTCTCCATCCCTGGAGACATCTCACGTTGGTGTAGCCATTACATATTTTTGACAATTCGCCGGTGGTCGCAATAAGAGAGGACGCAATGCCATTCTCCATGGACTTTATTTCCAGAATGACCTTCAGCAGATGGAGAGAAATATTTTTTTCGCTGTTGGTTTTGGTTATTTCCATATTTTCTGTCAGTTGTTTTGCGAACTGCAAAAATTCTCGACGGCTATCATTGATTATCCAGCGGGAATTCTGCATATTTCTGATGAAAGACACTCCTTTTTTGCATATTTTATTCAGCAGGGCGTCGTTGGCGATGGACTGCTTATTTTTCAGGCCGATTTCCGCTGCTTTTGTCGTTCTCCACTGGCACAATTGCAGGAACAGCGTAGATTTATTTTTTTCCGGTGGCGTTTCGTCTTTTCTATAAAAAAATGCGATTTCGTCCTGCAGCCAGTTTTGGCGTCCGAGATTTTGCAGCGATTCCCGTTGTTTTCTGTGAACGCTCCGCAGATACAGCACATCTTCCTCGGAATACAGCAATTGTTTTTTGTCCAGGGGACGCTTTGTCCAGTTGCTCATGGAGTAGCTTTTGCTGATGTTTTGGTCCAGATATTTTTTCACGATATCCTGATAGCTGATTCTATCGCGATTGCTGAGCAACATTTCCTGCAGTTGAGTGTCGCAGATGTTTTTCACATTCAGACCGTAGTTTCCCAGGATTTCGACGTCCTGCTGTCCGGAGTGGAAGACCTTTGGCAATTTTTCGTCTTCGAGTATCGACTGCAGAAACGAAATATCGACGGCCAGCGGATCGATCACAAAAACCGTGTTGGCGGTCGCGATTTGCACAAGACACATCAGCGGAGTCTGGAGATTTTCTCGTATGAACTCCGTATCGACGGCTATAAATTTATTTGCTGCGGAAGCTTCAGCAATGTCAGCAGCAAATATCTTGCAAAAAATACCGATAGACTCCGCAGAGTTCACAAAAATCATTATTTGTGCCTTTAATTAATCTCCGCAATTATAAAACTTTTTTATGAGCCTAGACCAGTCATTGCAAAAAAAGTTTGCAGTATCGTTTCTGGGATTACGGAGCTAAATGCCGGATCTGGTTTCGGAAATATGCTGCTCGTCCCGCGATGGCATACATGAACATATTTTATGTCTTATTTGAAAAACGCAGGATACTAAGTCCAGAAATATATTTTTTTATGTCATTGCGCTTGTGACGCACCTGGATTTTTTTCTTCCGAACGATATTGTTCATGGTGTCCAGTACGATACTTGATACTCTGGAATTTTTCACGGCATTAAATTTATTTTTCGGGATATCGAACACCACAAATACGGCACAAACGCAGACGGGAATGAGGATACCCCGGATGAATCCCACCATTAGTCCCAGTGCTCGGTCCACGCCGGACAAAAACGACTGTTTCACTCGGTCAGCGATATAATTGGCCATTAGTAGAGCGATTACCAGCACCACAATGTAGGCAACAATTACCGAAACCACATCTATTATTATTTTATTTTCAAAACACTTCGCCATGAGCTGCCGAACGAACGGCGATATCATACTTGACACAATGCAACTGCCGCACCAGGTCGCGGTGCTTAGCAGAACTTTGGTGAATCCACTGACGAAGCCGAATACACAGGATAGCAATAAAATAATTATGTATATATAGTCCAGCAGGTTAAAAAAAGACGGATGGTCCATATTTATTGTTCTCCGATTTCGTTCATGGTCAGTATAGTTATCAGGTCAGATAGATTTCTAACGGGAATTAGACGGATATTTCCGGAATATTCCCGAGATAATTTATGAGGAGACGGCAAAATAACGCTTTTGAATCCGAGTTTTTCTGCTTCTTTTATGCGTTCGGCGCAGCGGGAAACGGATCTTATTTCTCCAGTCAGACCGATTTCTCCGAAGGCGCAGGTAGTATTTTCCACTATAGATCCGTTTCTAGCGGACAAAAGACTGAGTGCGACAGCGAGGTCTCCGGCGGGCTCGGAAATTTTTAATCCGCCAGCAATGCTTAGATACACATCTCGATCTGCAAAGGAGATTCTGCACTTGGATTCGATTACTGCCAATATGGTAAAGAGTCGATTTATGTCCCAGCCGACCACGGTTCTTCGGGGAGCGGCGAAGTAGCTCTTGGCCACCAGCGCCTGCACTTCCACTAGAATGGGTCTTGTACCTTCGATGCCGGAAAATACTGTAGTTCCAGGAATGGATTTATCTCTCTGAGTTAAAAACACAGTGGATGGATTACTTACGCTTATCAATCCCTGCTGCTGCATATCGAATATGCCTAGTTCGTCGCAGGGACCGTATCTATTTTTTACTGCTCGGAGGATGCGATAGGCATTTCCGCGTTCTCCTTCGAAGTACAATACGGTATCCACCATATGTTCCAGCACTTTCGGACCAGCGATGGCTTCGTCTTTGGTTACGTGTCCTACCAGAAACACTGTGGTTCCGGTTGTTTTGGCGAAGTTTATTAATTCGTAGGCGCAGGCTCGCACTTGGGTCACAGTGCCGGGCGTAGACTCTACCAGCGAACTATGTAGTGTCTGAATCGAGTCAATTACAAGAAAATCTATGTCCGAATCCAGAGATTTTATAATGAGATCGACGTTCGTTTCGCAGGCTAGCTTCACTTCGGAATCGTTGGCTCCCAGTCGCGACGCACGAAGATAGATCTGTTCAGCTGATTCCTCTCCGGAGATGTAAACGCAATTGTAATCCTGGGACAACGCCGCCAAGACCTGCAGCAGCAAAGTCGATTTCCCTATTCCGGGATCTCCGCCGATCAATACAACGGATCCCGAGACCATGCCGCCTCCCAAAACCCGATCGAACTCTCCGATATCGCTCAGTTTTCTATCAACGCTCTCCGGAGAAGAAGACAATTTGATAAATTCCAGTTGAGATTTCTCTCCCACAGACGACTTACTGTTTCCAACTCGCGTATCTTCCAAGATCGTGTTCCATTGACCGCAGTCTTCACAGCGACCGAGCCATTTGGGAAACACTGCGCCACATTCATTGCAATAAAATCGTTTTTCGCTTTTGGCCATGTCCATCACAATAATTTTTTTCAACACCACAAACCGAAGCAATAATACACTATGAGCAAAACAGAAACAACTTTATGCTCCGGTGCTTGCCGGTACTTGCAGGTGCTTGCAGCACCTGCGCTAATGCTATCGCTACCGGTTGCATGGTATGCGAGCTGTGTCTAGAAAATTATGCGACTGCTGCCTGAGCGGCATGACTCCAGTAAACGCATCCAACCACGTGATTGATGGAAGTCCTGCGCGACATTGTGCCTATTTTTTTATCTGGCGGGTGGCAAGGCCGATAGATTTTTATCTATTAATCTTTAAGGTTTTTTGTTATACTGCCCAAGAAGTCACAAATGACTACGCTTTCAATAATTGGAGAAGTATATGAATTGCTGTTTCCGAGATCTTTTTGCTGAGCTAAATAATTTTATCATTAATCTTCAATTAATAGCTCCCACCACTAGCAGTAGTGATGGAACCTCGATTCACGGCATGACGGTATTTATTCTAGCCTGTTTCGTGGGCTACTATGTTGTTTGGAAGGTAACGCCGGCGCTACATGCTCCACTGATGTCGGTTACCAACGCCATTTCCAGTGTTATTATTGTCGGTGCAATTCTAGCAACTTCTCAAAATATATATGTTTTTTCACGCGTATGCGGTTTTTTTGCCATTGTGCTAGCGTCCGTGAATATTTTCGGTGGGTTCATTGTGACCCATCGCATGTTGGATATGTTTCGCAGAAATAGGTAGAGTTTATGCTAGTAGATGTGCTTTATTTGATTGCAGCAGTATGTTTTATATTTGCTTTGAAAGGATTATCGTCGCCAAAATCCGCATTCTACGGAAATTGCTGTGGAATTGCTGGAATTGTGTTAGCCTGCGCAGCTACATATATTTCGTTGGACATTTCTAGTATTGCTTTTACGCTTGTGGCTATTGCAATTGGCGCCGGAATAGGTATTTACATTGCCGGCAATGTCTCCATGATGGCTCTGCCGCAGTTAGTCGCAGGATTTCACAGTCTAGTGGGATTGGCCGCTGTGTTGGTGGCGTTTGCAGCTTATTGTGCTCCTGGGTTATTTTCCATAGTCGGAATCCATGGTATATGCAAGTCCAGTTTAATTGAGATGGGACTGGGATCTGCCATTGGTGCCGTAACATTTTCCGGAGCGGTTGTGGCGTTTTTGAAACTGGAAGGACTATACAGAGGAACAGCCATTCCGGTTTTCGTCAATGCCGTTTTGCTATCGCTGGTACTATGTCTGCTGACATATTTTGTTGCTACCCAAAGTACTATAGCTTTTGTGATTCTCACACTTTTCTCATTTATATTTGGCGTTACATTGATAGCTCCTATCGGCGGAGCTGACATGCCTGTGATCGTATCCATGTTGAACTCCTACTCCGGATGGGCGGCATCTGGCATTGGATTTACGCTCCACAGCGATCTGCTTATAATCACCGGAGCCATTGTGGGGACCAGTGGCGCCATACTCAGCTATATCATGTGCAAGAGCATGAACCGATCTCTGCTAAATGTCATACTTGCCAGTGGACAGTCCGGATTTGATCAGGAATCTACTGATTCATTGTCAAAATCATTTAAAAACGGATCGGCAGAAGACATCGCTTTTCTATTGAAAAATGCTGAATCTGTTATAATCGTGCCAGGATATGGCATGGCAACGTCTCAGGCGCAGCATGCCCTAAAGGAAATGAGTGATATCCTCAAAAAAGAGGGCATAGAAGTGCGTTACGCCATTCATCCGGTAGCGGGCCGCATGCCAGGACATATGAACGTCCTGCTGGCAGAAGCCAATGTCCCCTACGAAGACGTCTGTGAACTGGACAAAATTAATCGAGACTTCGCGTCCTGCGATGTGGCCTACGTCATTGGCGCAAACGACGTTACGAATCCTGCCGCTAAACATAATCCGTCTAGCTCTATATACGGAATGCAGATTCTCGAGGTGGAAAAAGCGAAAACTATCGTATTCCTCAAGAGATCCATGGGAACCGGATACGCTGGTGTGGATAACGAATTGTTCTATGCCCAAAATACTATGATGCTCCTGGGAGACGCTAAAAAAACAACCGAAGAAGTAATAAAAGCTCTCCAGGAAACAGTATAAATTTAAAGATCCTTTTCATTTTTCTACTAGCATATAACGCTAGTGCTTTTTCTCAGTAGATTTTTCTCAAAAAGACATGCAATCATAGAATAAATCTGGTTTTAGAGGGAGGAAGTTCATGATTAGAATTAATAAAAAGAGGACAAGCGTGAATCACGATAATAAAGACATAAAAATAGCCCGAGACTCGATAAAAGCAGACCAATTCTTGGAAATAGCTACGGCGAAGAGCGTCTACTTGGAATCGATTGAATGCGGCGGCATAAAAATCCTGGCGAAAAAAATATTTTTTGAAAACGAAATTATTTTTCATGGCCCTGTCGTTCTGGCTGCAATGGAAATTCACATAAATTAGCGCGGATTGCCCCGGATTGCATCCGGAGGCGGAGATTATGCGGATAGACGTAAAAGTATAGATAAATTACTTTGGAAATGCGTGCTACTGCATAAACAGGTATAGCAATTACCGTGATCAAAAGGACGAACTTTCAAACTAATTTATCTATAACATTGATGCGTGTCATCCTCGAATGGGCGTTTGATTAAGGTCTAGCTCAGCCACAGGCGAGCGACGTCCAGCATGCGATGAGAAAATCCCCACTCGTTGTCGTACCAAGCCACCATATGCGCCATATTTCCGGCCACAACGCTGGTGAGCTGCGTATCTACTATGGCGCTGAGCGGATTATGATTAAAATCAGAGGATACGAGGCTTTCTCGGGTATATCCCAAAATTCCCTTCAAAGAATCCTCTGCATAGCTGACGACAACGTCGTTTAATTCATTTGCGCTTGTTTTTCGCTGCGTGCAAAATGTGAAGTCCACCACGGAGACATAGGAGGTTGGCACTCTTATGGACAATCCTGAAAGTTTTCCCCTTAGTCCCGGGAAAATTTTTTCTATGGCTTTTGTTGCTCCGGTGGACGTTGGAATCATGTTGAGAGCAGCGGCTCGAGCTCGTCGCAGGTCCGAGTGTCCGGCGTCTATGAGTCGTTGATCGCTCGTATAGGAGTGCACTGTGGTGGCAAAACCACTGACAATGCCGACACTCTCGTGAATTGCCTTCACCAGAGGCGCCAGGCAGTTGGTAGTACAGGAGGCGTTGGAGAGAATAGTGTCGTTTGCCTTGTCCAGGACCTCATTGTTGACACCGTACACAATGGTACGGTCTGCATCGTCTGCCGGACATGAAATCAGGACTTTTTTTGCGCCGGCATTCAGATGCTCCTGACATAATTTTTTCGACTTAAAGATTCCTGAGCATTCCAGCACCAAATCTATGCCAAATTCCTCCCATGGAAGCTGCGCCGGAGATTTTTCCGAGGTGTAGGTAATTCTTTTTTCGTCCACTGAAAACAGCGTCTCAGATATTTTTTCAACTTTGGAAGCAAATGGTCCGTGGACGGAATCGTATTTCAGCAGATGTACTGCCGTATCAATGTTGAGCAGATCGTTTACGGCAATAATTTCGAAGTTATGATTCTGTGGAGACTCAAAAAACGCTCGGAGCACTGTTCTTCCTATTCTTCCGAATCCGTTTAGAGCTATTTTGGCTGAATTTTTTTTCAATTTATTTTCTCCATCACATTGGCATAGATTTTTTGCGCAGTTAGTCCGAAGTATTCGTATACACCGGTGTCGGGCGCAGATTTTCCGAAATCGTTTACGCCGAAAAACATTCCATTGGATCCCAGATATTTTTCCCAGCCGAATCCGTTAGACGCTTCGATGCCTACGCGCAGATCGCTGCCCAGCACGAGTCGTTTATAGTCCTCTGGTTGCTCATCGAAGAGGTGCCAGCAGGGGATACTTACGACATTAGCAGAAATGCTCTGATCGTTCAGCATTTTTTTTACGTCGAGTGCGATGCCTACTTCGGACCCACTGGCGATCAGAGTGACTTTTTTGTAGACCTCCATGTTATCCTCGTACAGAAGGTAGGCGCCATTTTTGCAGAGATTATCTTTGCCGCAGAAACGAGCGCTGAGCACGCTTTGCCGTGTTAAGACAATGACCGATGGTTCTGAACTCTCCAGAGCGCATTCCCAGCATTCCACTGTTTCCAGAGCGTCTGCCGGGCGAAATACGTTCAGATGCGGGATAGCTCGCAGTGCTGCTAGATGCTCCACCGGCTGATGAGTTGGTCCATCTTCGCCCACTCCAATAGAATCATGACTGAAAACAAAAATAGATGGGACATGCATGAGGGCTGCCATGCGGATGTCGGCACGCATATAGTCGCTGAAGGCGAGGAATGTTCCGCCAGTGGCTATGATCTTTCTTCCAATCGTTATGCCGTTTATAATGGCTCCCATGGCGTGTTCCCGTACTCCGTAATGGATATAATTAACGGAAAAATCTGTCTTTTTTAGAGGAACCATGTTTTTCGCCAGACACCCGGTGGAGCTCCCGAGATCACAGGAGCCAGAAATCAGCAGGTTCGTCTCTGCCGTGAGGCGCGATAAAATTTCCTGCGAATTTATTCTGGTGGCGGAAAAAGGTCGAGAAACAAAATATTCTTTTTTCAGGGTTCTTAGAATCTTTTTCAAGTGTTCTGAATACTCAAATTTTCGAGATCCGTATTTTTCTGCCTGGGTTTTCATCCATTTTTCATAGAATTCCCGATGGCGTAATCCGCTTGTCTGCCATACTTTTGCAATATACTCGGGAATTTCGAACGGACCGTAGGGCCACTGCAGATTTTTCTTTGCTTCCTCTATTTCTTCTGGACTGAGAGCTCCGGCATGGGCTTTGGGGGTACCGGCTCTGGCGGTTCCGAATCCTATCTGGGTTTTGCAGGCCAAAAGTGACGGACGCGGATCCAATTGAGCAGCAGCAATTGCCTGATGGATATCATCTTCGCTATGGCCGTCTACTGTCAGGACATGCCATCCATAGGATTCATAGCGTTTAAGAGTGTCTTCACTGGTAGATACTTGCACTGTTCCATCGATGGTAACGCCATTATCATCGAAAAGAACAATTAAATGCCCCAGAGACAGGTGTCCGGCAATGGCACTGGCTTCGTGCGTGATGCCCTCCATAAGATCGCCGTCGCCTGCGCAAACGTAGGTATAGTGATTGATGCACTCGTCGCCGAATCTCGCGTTCAGCAGTCGCTCTTCGATGGCCATGCCCACAGCGTTTGCAAATCCCTGTCCCAGAAGACCTGTGCTGATCTCCACACCACATTCCAAGTCATATTCCGGATGTCCAGAGGTCCGCGATCCCAATTTTCGAAAGCGCTTCAATTCGTCCAGAGTCATTTTTTCATAGCCGCTCAGATGCAAAAGAGCATATAACGCCGGCGCGCCATGTCCTCCGGAAAATACCAGGCGATCCCGATTGGGCCATCCCGGATCCTTCGGATAAAATCTAAGAAAATTTTTGAACAAAACCGTGAGACAATCCGCCATCCCCAGCGCCATTCCCAGATGACCACTGTTGGCAGCACTAACCTCATAAATAGATAAAAAACGAACGGCATTTGCCAAACTTTTGAACATTACCATATCCTTTGAAGAAAAACCATAACAAGCCCAATCCAACAATAGATATATACTAGAATAAATTATCTGCTCCAGCAAGCAACTAGCCGTATTTCTGCAATCGTTCTGACAAAGAACCAAAAACTTTAAAGAGCTTACTCCATACGAATTCATTATGAAAATACAGCAAAACGAATCTCAACGATTCATTACAAATCCATACCATTTCAATCCAGGACCGTACACCTAAAGCTATACGCTGTCCGCTATGATAATCGTAGTATATGGTATCATCATTGCATGTACCGCTCCGAACGGAGCAATTATGTCTTCGCCGCATTTGGCCGCTACAATACTTTGTATTGCAAACTTCTTCCATGGAATTTTCGTAAATATCTGCTCACCACGCGGCGCTCTTCCGTACCCCTTATTCTCAAATCTTCGCTGTATGCATTCATTTCCTCTTCTCCACTATAACTCCCTCTATTACTATAACAAAATGAAACTCAATACTCAGCGTGTATAGCGCAGCCAAGCGTCGACATCCGTTTGCAGCTCCTCTAGCGAGGTATAAATCTTTTTTCGAAGCGCAGAGTCGTAGAACTCATTCTTCATAGTTTTGTGAAATCTTCCGCAATGCCCTCAGCTCTGGCGTTTGCCTCACGGCTTATGCGGTCGTTTTGTGCTTTGAGATGAGCTCTGCGTTGCGCTCTTGTATGAGCTAAGTTATTTTTTGTCTGCTCGAGAGTTACTCTCTCTGACGTCATTTCTTTTACTTTATGCTATCTTTAAGAGACTCGACTTCTTTTATATATAATCCTGATAATCTAGCAGCTTGCTCTGTTGTTAACCCCATATCGATGGCATTTAGAGCGGTTTCTTTGGCTTTTTCGAGAGCTCCCTCAGCTCTGCCTTTGGCTTTACCTTCAGCGATCCCCTCGGCCTTTCCCTCAGCTCTGCCTTTGGCTTTACCTTCAGCGATCCCCTCGGCCTTCCCCTCGGCTTTACCATCAGCTCTGGCGTTTGCCTCACGGCTTATGCGGTCGTTTTGTGCTTTAAGATGAG
>JAITDB010000095.1 GCA_031282785.1 Holosporaceae bacterium | reverse complement strand
TATCTACACTTGAAGGAGACCGAATGGCGTTTTAATCATAGGCATGAAAATATTTATAAATTGTTGTTAAGTAGGCTAAGAAAATCTCCTCTCTAATCTACTCTTGAACCTAAATTTTTATCCTCTCGGCATAGACTGTGGCAAATAATTCTCGTGATATTCCTTTCGATGTTCCCTGCGCTTATGCAGAGTGCTCCCAAAAATATGGTCCCTGTTTCGCAAAATTATACCACAAAAGAGCTATTTACGATGCTTGATGCCCTGAGTACGGCTCCAGTGGTGTTAATGAGCACTACCAACAATGGAGCTCGAATACTCTATTTTACAAAACATAGCGCAGTGGGAGCAAATTATCATCGTCAGAGGGAAGGGATCATCGCATGCTACAAGGTTATGAAGGAAAAATATCATGAGCAAACGGTAAAATCCGTTTTGGAAGCGACGAACAGCGCCTACATATTTATTCATACATCCGATAAAATAGAGCAGGACAGCCTCCCTCAAATGATAATCGAAAATAAGCAGCCTGCCTGGATCGAACGCCTGGAAATTCCACAAAAATTCAATGATATCATTGTGGCAAAAATCAATAGAGAAAAATGGTGAAATTCGCGAAAAACGCTGATGTTCCAAATTTTTTTTTGATCTAACGTTTCGGGAAAGTTTCAAAAAAGTTTCTGTACAAAATTATTCTATAAAACGGTGGTCAGCGGAACTTTTACGAGTATAATACGTATATTGTATGCATGTAGTGGAGTAGCTATGAAATACCATGGGATAAAAGAAATTTTTCGGAGCAATGTGTTCGACCAGGAAAAAATGTGCGAGAGATTACCAGCTGACATCTGGAAAAAATTGCGCGCTGCGATGAATGGCCGCGAGAAATTAGATGAACATGTCGCCGATGTGGTGGCATCTGCTATGAAAGAATGGGCCATATCCATGGGAGCCACTCACTGGACCCATTGGTTTCATCCTCTGACCGGAATGACTGCCGAGAAGCACATTGCATTTTTAAAGGTAAGTGAATGTGGTCGACCATTTTATTCATTTCGGGGAAGAGATCTACTCCAGAGCGAACCAGATGCGTCATCTTTTCCGTCTGGCGGTATGAGATCGACGTTTCAGGCCAGAGGATACAGTGCCTGGGATATCAGCAGTCCGGCCTTTATTATTTCCACCAAAAAAGGAGGGACACTCTGCATTCCATCGATATTTTTATCCTTTGACGGAACTCCACTGGATATAAAAACGGCTCTGCTGAAGTCGCTACAGGTCATTGAGGAAAAAACTCTGAAACTTCTGCATCTTTTGGGACATAAGCGTATTACTTCCACCTATGTTACCGTTGGAGCAGAACAGGAATTTTTTCTCCTGGATAAGAAATCCGTTGCCACCAGATCGGATCTTATATTCTGCAACAGAACCATAATCGGCACTCCATTTCCTAAGGATCAGACACTGGACGCGCATTATTTTTCCAGCATACCTCCGAGAATTATTGCTTTTATGGAGGATGTGGAGCGGGATCTGGCTCGTGTTGGCGTCATTGTGGAGGCAAGACACAACGAAGTTGCTCCAGGACAATACGAATTTTGTCCGAGATTCGTGGAGGCCAATTTAGCCTGCGATCAAAATCAGCTTATAATGGATACCATGAAAAAAGTGGCATCTAAGCATGATCTGGAACTCCTGCTGCACGAAAAACCGTTCGATCGACTGAACGGCAGTGGGAAGCACATTAATATCTCTATGTGTGACAACGAAGGAAATAATTTGCTGCAGCCTTCCAATAATTTCGAAAAAGATCTGGTGTTAATATGTTTAGTTGCATCACTGACCTACGGTGCCGCAGAATATCACGATCTACTTAATGCCATAGTAACAACTCCGGGAAATATGCTGCGATTGGGAGGTCATGAAGCGCCGCCAAGCATAATCAGCGTATATCTGGGAAAAGCACTGGACACGCTGTTCAAATCCATTGCAGAGGGCAACGAAGAAAATATGCCCGGCGATACCTATATGGAATTCGATCTCAAAAATATTCCTACACTTCTCGCTTATAGTTGCGAAAGAAATCGCACATCGCCATTGGCATTTACCGGAAATAAATTCGAGTTTCGAGCGCCGGGAGCATCCCAGGCATTGGCTCGGCCAATTACGATTCTATGTTCGATTTGGGCCTGGGGTATTGAGAAATTAACGGAAAGAATCGAGGAAAATATCTATGTTGGCATGAATCATCACGACGCCCTTATGAAAGCAATTCGCGAAACAGCTGCAGAGGGAGCAAAAATCCGTTTTGAAGGTGATTGCTATTCAAAAAGCTGGCACGATGAGGCCAAAGCACGAAATCTCAAGGTTCCTAAAAATATACTGGAATCGCTGGATTATTTTATCGAAGAAAAAAATATTAAAATGCTGTTTGGTCTAAAAATATTTTCCAGAACGGAATTGGAGGCCTACCGCAACGTTGGTCTGAACAGACTCTGCAATACAATCGAAACTGAGCTGATTGTCATGAAAAAAATGATGTTCGACGGCATACTTCCGGCCATAGCAAAGCAGATCGTCCTGGAAGGAGAAGCGCTCAAATACCTTACGGATATGGAGCCAAAAGAAATAGCCATTTGGAAGGAAAACATAGCAATTTTGGGAAAAATGAAGGCCGAGATCATCAGTAAAATCGCAGAATTGGACGAATGCAATAAAAAAGTCAAAGAAACCGACACACTTGAAAGGAAAGCGCATCTGCTGGTAAATGATGCGAGCATTCTAATGCAGGAAATTCGAAAATTAAGCGATAGAGCTGAATACATGATGGATAAAAACAATCGACCTTTCGCCAACTATAGTGAATTACTAGTGTTGTAGACAACCATTTTTGTAAATAAATAGCTTTATAGATAAACGAAAAAAATGTCTGAATTATTAGCGAAAAAAGTGCGTCATCGGGAATTGAGCAATCTGCTGGAAAAGTATTCCAAGCAGTACTATCTGCTGGACTCCCCTACCCTAAGCGACGCCGCCTACGACGAACTCTATAACGAATTGCTGGAAATTGAGGAGAAATTTCCGGAGCTAAGGACCAAAGACAGTCCATCCCAAAAAGTGGGAACGAAGACTGCAAAAAAATTTTCGAAAATAAAGCATGCGAGTCCGATGCTATCTCTGGAAAATGCGTTTAGCGAAGATGACATAGCAACATTTTTGGATCGCGTTCGGAATTTATCCGGTCGCGATCAAATCGATCTGGTACTGGAACCGAAATTGGATGGTCTGTCGGCTTCTCTGGGCTATAAAAACGGAATTCTGGTGTGTGGGGCAACTCGCGGAGACGGATTTGTTGGCGAAGACGTTACAGCGAATCTATTTACCCTGGACTGCATTCCCAAAAAAATCAACGAATTGCGCGAGTTTGAAAACGTAGAAATCCGCGGCGAAGTCGTCATGAAAAAAGCAGATTTCCGCAGTTTAAATGACTCTCGTCTGAAGGCAGGAGAGAAATTATTTGCCAATCCTCGTAACGCCGCCGCCGGATCACTGCGACAACTGGATTCTAGCATAACAAAATCTCGAAAATTGACGTTCTTTGCTTACTCTCTCATTACTGACAATCGGCCTTTCAAAACCCAAATGCAGGTGCTGGAAACGCTGAAACAATATGGTTTTATCGTGTCTAATGAAATCGCACTGTGCAAGAATCAGGAAGAGGCATTTCGCTTTTTCTCGGAAATAGAGCAGCAGCGGGCGGATCTAGAATATGACATCGATGGCATTGTGTACAAAGTCAATGATTTGCGATTGCAGCAGAGACTGGGAGCATCGTCGAAGTTCCCTCGTCATTCCATTGCCTATAAATTTCCAGCAGAAAAAGCTGAAACGACGATCCTGGACATTGTGGTACAAGTAGGCCGTACTGGAAACATCACTCCGGTGGCAGAATTGGTGCCAGTTACCGTCGGAGGAGTTGTAGTATCCAGAGCAACGCTGCACAACCGAGACGAAATCGAAAAAAAAAGATATTCGCGTTGGAGATCGCGTTGTGCTGCAGCGAGCCGGAGACGTCATTCCGCAGATTCTCTACGCTATTCCGGACAAAAGGCCTCAGAATTCAATGCCTTTCGTGTTTCCCGAGGCCTGTCCCCGCTGCGGCTCCGTTCTGCTGAAAGATGAAGACGAAGTGGCAATAAAATGTATAAACATCAACTGCGAAGCCCAGATAGTCGAACGATTGATCCATTTTGTGTCCAAGCTAGCCTTTGACATAGATGGCCTTGGTGAACAAAATATAAAATTTTTCTTCGATACCGGATTAATAAAAAGTCCGCCGGATATTTTCCTCCTGGAAAGTAAAAATGCTGATATTCGATTGGAAAAACTAGAAGGCTGGGGCAAACAATCTGTGCAAAATCTCTTCGATTCCATAAATAAAGCAAGAAAAATATCGCTGGATAAGTTCATCTACGCGCTGGGAATTCCGCAGGTTGGTAGATCGGTGTCGAAATTAGTAGCCTGCTTCTTCAGATCCTACGAAAATTTTCTGAAATCCGTGGAAAATAAAGATATCGCAGGCCTACTGACCATGGATGGAATCGGTGAGTCAATTCTGGAAGACATCGAAAAATTTTTTGAAAATGATAACAACAAAGACGTGGTAAAAAAACTCGCTGGAAATGGAACAGATGGCGTGGTAACCGTCCTGGATATGGAATTGCCAGAAAATAATCTGTTTCAAAACAAAACAATCGTATTCACAGGAACATTTGAAAATCTGTCGCGAGAGGACGCTAAAGAATTGGCGGAAAAATACGGCGCAAAGGCGTCTTCGTCGGTTTCTGCCAAAACTTCTTTTGTGGTCGCCGGAGAAAATGCTGGAAAAAAATTGGAACAAGCTCAGAAACTAGGCATAAATATAATTTCGGAGCAGGATTTTCTCGAATTAATAAAAAAAATATAAGAAATACCAAAAATTAACCTTTCATAAAAACTTATGGTTCAAGAGTAGATTAGATTGATTTTCTAGCCCAATAAGGTAGGATATATCAATGAAAAATAGATACATAAAAAATACCCATATTTCTGAATCCCAATTTAGGAAAATTTTACG
>JAITDB010000092.1 GCA_031282785.1 Holosporaceae bacterium | reverse complement strand
CGTAAAATTTTCCTAAATTGGGATTCAGAAATATGGGTATTTTTTATGTATCTATTTTTCATTGATATATCCTACCTTATTGGGCTAGAAAATCAATCTAATCTACTCTTGAACCATAATTTTATATCTAAGAGGAGTGTTAATGCAGTAAACAGCCAATCATATTTAATTGAAGAAAATGCCTGGATATTGACATTGCCTCTGATGCATCCGGACAAACAAATATATATTATCCACGTGGGGAATGTCACAGAGTCGACTCTGATATTATTTTCCAGATTTTCATATCATAGAGACGCAGCAAGACTATTGCTACCAACTTTTTCCAATGAAAGATTCAACTGCATGGCTGATTTTCTTATGGAATACAAAAACAAGAAAAATTACGGCTATTCTCATCCTGTTGACGACGATAAAACAGTCAGTAATTTTATATCGTTGAATAATGAGCAACCAACCGCAGATAATTTGCTAAAAATGTTTTTGGATGAACGCTCTGAAAAAGAGCTTTTATCTTCCATAATTTCCAAAATTCCAGGTCACATTTATTGGCTCAGCAAAGATGGCATTTATTTAGGTTGTAATGATTTACAAGCGCAAATGCTGGGTCTAATCTCCCGAGACGCCATTGTCGGCAAAACTAACTACGATTTATTACCGGAAGCAGAAGCAAGAAAACATAATAATATCAATAAAATGGTCATGGAAAGAGGAATCTCCTACTCGGGTGAAGAGACGTCGACCATGCAGGGAGGGAAACACAGCTATTTATCTCGCAAAGCTCCGCTATTTAATAGCTCTCACACAAAAGTCGTTGGCTTACTGGGAATATCCATAGACATAACGGATCGCATTACGGCAGACGAAGAACGCAAAAAAACAAAAGATCTAAAATTTCAAAATAAATTGCAGCAGGTGCGAATACAAACTCAGGAAGAATTCAGAAATTTTATAGCTACCATGGCCCATGACATCGTTTCTCCCCTTGTGAGCCTGAGTTTTATAATGAAAACCTGCCAAGATCTTCCCGAAAAACAGCGCAGCAATTTGAGAAACGCCATAACTGATATTAATAACATCGCGACCGCTCTTCTAAACAGAGATAAGCAGGATGAGAAAGATAACGCGTCAATGGAAAAGCAACATATTCTCGTACCTTTAGCTCTATTGGAAACCATTTATCAGAAAAAGCGTGAACATCACGATAAAGCCATTGATATCCATTACGTACTAGATCCGAGTCTTAATTTTACCTTTATGGAAGGAGATCAAAGCAATTTCAGACGTATGTTATCCAATCTGATAAATAATTCCGTGGATGCCTTCGAAAATCGGCCTGGAATCATTAACATAGCCCTGCATGTGGAAAAGAAAAACGTTATTATTACGATACAAGATAATGGCAAAGGCATGCCCAGCGAAACAGTGGCAAAAATTCTGAGAAAGGAGTCTGTGAGAACCACAAAAGCAGATGGTCATGGCATTGGCCTAAGCCAAGTAAGAAATACTCTCGATCTCTATAAGGGGAAAATGGCGATTGATTCAACGGAAGGCGTGGGAACTACCATTACCCTGACTTTTCCTGTGTCCGACACTCCAAAATGGGTTACCGACAGGCTTGTTTTCCACAGAGGAGATACTGTCATGGTGCTGGATAATGACGAATCTATGAAAGGGATCTGGGAAGACCTCCTAAAAAATCATATGAATGACATAAAATTCGAGTTTTTCTCAAACGAAAACGATGCTGCGGATTTTATAAGCTCTTCATTGGAAAAAAATAAAATTTTTCTGCTGGTGGATTATGAATTAAAAGAAAAAGATATGGGACTGAAATTTGTACTGGAAAATGATATGAAAAATCAATCTATTATTGTTACCAGCATTCATAATGATAAAAAAATTCAGGATCTTATTGAATCGTGTGGGATGAAAATGATTCCCAAGCAATACCTGGGCGATATTTCCATAGTGGTGGAGTGTAGAAATTAAATTTTCTTTAGTTTTCATTATTTAATCCGTGGGGTGCCAAGTAAGAATTGCTATAATTATCTCAATTTTTAGACTATGGATTTAGAAAAAAATGCTCATTTATTTTTGCATTAGTTTTGTCAATTTAGCTCCGACATAAAAAAACATTACACTTAAGAGCACGCTCAATAAAATGTATCCGATGGCGTAGCGAAATTTTTCTTTCTCTATCAATCGAGTGACCTCAAGCGTGAAAGCAGAAAATGTTGTGAAGCCTCCTAGAAATCCGGGGATACAAAAAAATTTTATGTCATTTATCGTTTTTACATCGCAGTTGAAATGAAAAGCACTTGCTATTCCAATTAACAATCCTCCAAATACGTTTACGAATAAGGTGCCAAGGGGAATATTGGTGAACAATTGAGGTAAAACGCTTGATATACCAGTGCGTAATATTGATCCCAACGCTCCGCCAAAACCGATTAACATGTACTGGTAAAACTTCATATATGAAATATTTCCTCACGGACCATGTAATTATCGAAAAAAAAATCCTTCAAAAGAATGGATAATTTTTTTCACCAGATTTGACGTTCTTTCGAGGTTCGAATGCTGCAGGCGACCAGCGCATTACCTTAATTGTATCTATAAAAGAGCCGAAAGATAGAGTAACGAAAAAATATCCAAAAAGACCGCCTGCAGACGGTCTCTAGTCGGCCTATTGCAGATCAGATGGAGCATTTCCGGCAAGAGCATCTGTCGTATTCTTTTTTGCGTAGGTATTTTTTTCCGTGATCCGAGAGGCTTTACCAACTCTATCACGCAGATAATAGAGTTTGGAACGTCTTACGGCTCCGCGACGAATGACTTCTATTTTTACATTGGGAGAATAGAGGGGAAAAATCCTTTCTACGCCCTCGCCAAAGGAGATTTTTCTGACAGTGAAAGAAGATCCAATGCCTCTGCTGCGTCTTGCAATGCAGACGCCTTCGAAGGATTGCATACGCTCTTTTTCTCCTTCTACGACTCTCACTAATACTCTTACCGTATCGCCCGCAGCAAAAACCGGGATCTCGCTGTTGGCCAGCAGTCTTTCCTGCTCTTTCTTTTCAAAACTTTGCAAAATATTCATAATCATATTCCTACATACCGGGTATTGCATATCATAAATTCGTACAAAACTCAAATGTTATCGCCCATAAAAATGATATTTTGTTGTAATTCGTTCGCGAAAAATTTTTATTAGGCACCGTACTGCGTTATTTTTTTTATATCACTTCTTTATTTATACAAATTTCCATTGCGGCTAAGATTACAGGACCGTAAGAAACAATATCTCCATCAAGAAATATTTTTTTCGCTAAAATTCTCATTCCGCAGCACTCAATCGACTCTATATAGACATTTTTCTCTGTAGCGATTTCTAGATATTGACTCGCTTTGATTGAATTTCTATCTATTTTTATATCTTTATCGTCATCGTGTATGTTTATCTTTTTTTTATTAATCTTAACCATTGGCTTGCTCCCAAAAATAATTACAAAACCAGAGTTGCATGCTTTTTAATGCAAATCTACTGTGAAAAAACACTAGCATGCCGCGCTAGTAGAAAAACGAAAAAGCGATTTCAAACGATGTCGAAAAAAGGAAGGCAGGTGTATAATACCAAGTTCCATTTGTGAGTATCCAAAATACGGCTTATTTCCAATGGATATAGAGCTTTCAATGGGTAATTTAGAGCGAAACTTGGTATAAGCAATATCCGCGATATCACTGACTTACAGAGCTTGTAAAGCTTGTTCCAGGTAATTTGTAATGGGATCCGGTATTATATGGTGCGGGTAACAGACAACCGAATGGCAAACTTGTTTGGTCTTACGTCGAATTCCCAGTTATTGCCGTTAATTCTGTAGCGTTTGCCGTCATCCTTTGACGTAAGCGACATGCGGACATCACCTCTGACGTTCCAGGTATCGTCTATTTTATGCTCCATACCTAAACCAAATGTCGGATAAAACGAGCCAAAAGATACTTTGTGGTGACCGTTTGTCCCCTGCTTCCAGCCTTGTTGTCCATCTATTTGCCTGAACGTCACGGCGCCAACGATTCGCGCGAATCCAACCGTTCCGTATATTAAATTTCCACTCTCCGGCAGTAAATAGCCGATCCGAACGTCCATGTCAAAGCCAATTCCAGAAGTATGCTGCAAACCTATGGCTTCTTCGTTTACGAATTTTGTTTTTTCGCAAAATCTTCTGAAAATCGAAAACTCAATACCGGCATAATAGTTCTTGTAAAAGGCCGAGCCGAATCCAGCAATCAACACTATATCATACTGATTGGCAGAATTATGTAGTGAAACAGGCTCTTTGCGTCCTCCTGTAATTTTATTGGCGTTTAACTTATGCTTAATGCTGGCCAGTCCCACACCAAGACCTACATATGCTCCACCAATGATTTTGTAAGGCTCGGATAATTCAATAAAATCGTCTCCAGACGTGACATTGGCAACATCTGCAGAATTCTGAACGTCAGAAGAAAATACTTCGGAAAATAAAAGCAATGAGCATATAAAAAGTTTTTTCATGCGATCAATTTCTATCCCTAAACTACTACTTGGCTACGTTTAAACACATTACTGTACTTTAAAAAAGTACTTTAAAAACAGTCGACGCCAAACAAAAAAACAAAATAAATATAGACGCCGACTATTTCTATCCAATAAAATCAAAAAATACAGGCGATCAAATCATTAATTTACACATTCCTTGAGATTTTTTCCCGGTTTGAACCTAACGGAATTTCTCGGAGGTATATTAATTGAAGCGCCAGTTTTAAAGTTTCTACCACTTCTACCTGCGGTTAATTTCACAGAAAAACTTCCGAATCCAACCAAAGTTACTACCTCACCATTCTTTAGGGCGTGTTCCATTATGCCTATGAACGAGTTGATAGCCTTTTCAGAATCCAGTTTTGTAAGTCCACTATCTTTGGAAAGTGCATCTACCAAGTCAGATTTATTCATAATAATCTCCTTCTCACCACTTTCCAGAGTCTGAACGGTTTTTTTAAAAAAATCAATAGACCAACTTGTCATTTTCAATGGTTTCTTTGATAAAAATTGCGTTTTTCAAAAAAATCTATGCCAATTGCTGTTTTTACTTCGCTCAAGGTCTTTTCTGCCAGACTTCTTGCTTTCTGAGTCCCCTCAAAGCAGAGGTCGAAGAGATTTTCCTTTTTCAGTTGGGCTCGTTTTTCGCGAATTGGTTGCAGAAGCTGCTGCAAGACATCGTTCAGCAGTGATTTTATTACAGTATCGCCGAGGCCCCCTTTGCGGTAGTGTGATTTCAGTGCAGACACTTCGTCGGCGTTCGGATGAAAGGCGTCCAGATACTGAAAAACCACGTTTCCTTCGACTTTACCAGGATCCGACACTTTAAGATGACCTGGATCTGTGAACATCGCGTATACTTTTTCTTTGATGATCTCCGGAGTATCACTGAGAAATATGGCATTATTTAAAGATTTGCTAGCCTTTGCTTTTCCGTCTATTCCTACCAATCGTTTGGTTTCGCTGAGATGAGCAGTGATTTCTTTCAGGCACTGAGTATTATATAGGCGATTGAATCTGCGCACGATTTCGTTGGCTTGCTCTATCATGGGCAGCTGATCTTCTCCCACTGGAACGACTTCTGCTTTGAAGGCAGTGATGTCGGCGGTCTGACTCACTGGATAGCACAGGAATCCTGCCGGAATGGATTTTCCAAAATCTTTTTGGGTTAGTTCTGCTTTTACAGTGGGATTGCGCTCCAATCGAGCGACCGTAACCAAATTCATGTAATACATGGTCAATTCACAGAGAGCCGGCACTTGCGATTGTATAAAAATCGTTGATAGCTCCGGATCTATGCCCACTGCCAGATAATCAGACACGACTTCCACTATATTATCCACCACCAACTGAGAATTTTCGAAATAATCAGTAAGAGCTTGCGTGTCAGCGATCATTATATACTGATCGTGAGTCTGCTGAAGACCTACTCTGTTTTTTAGGGATCCCACAAAATGACCTAAATGAAGTTTTCCGGTAGGTCTGTCACCGGTAAGTGCAATTTTTCTGTCCAAAATGACCCTCTACCATTAAAAAACTTATGGTGCCCCTGGCCGGAATCGAACCAGCACGTTCTTACGAACAACAGATTTTGAGTCTGTCGCGTCTACCAGTTCCGCCACAGAGGCAATCCATCAACATACATACAATACTCCGCGAACAGAATCAATATTTTTTTCAATGTATGTATGGGGTTCTTACTGCTCTGCAGATAAAATAATGAAAGCCAACTATGCACAAGCTTGAAGCTTGACACGTTTACGGGAGTTTGCCGCTCGGGCGGCAGTTGCAAGCTTGAAGCTTGATACGTTTACGGGAGTTTGCCGCTCGGGCGGCAGTTGCAAGCTTGAAGCTTGACACGTTTACGGGAGTTTGCCACTCGGACGACGGGTAGCAGCAGACTCCGGGAAATTTTTTCTGAAAAGATCAAAATTTTTTTCCCAAAGGCCATCGCGGTCGCGGCTGAAAATTCAGGGGATCTCCCGGCTGCGTTCGTAATTTTTCCAGACCGTTCCAGGCGATCATAGCAGCATTATCAGTGCACAGAGGAATGGGGGGAGCGCAGAATCTCAAGCGATGCCCATAACATATTCGCTGCATTTTGCCTCGAATGGCTTTGTTGGCAGCGACTCCCCCGGATATAACCACGGCGTTCAGCGGAATATTTCTGGCTTTGCATAAAACGATGGCTGCGTCCATTTTATACGACAGAACATCTTCCACTGCTCGCTGAAAACTAGCACAAACATTTGCGTGGTTTTTTTTATCCAAAGATTCCGAATCATCGAAATTTTTTTTTTGTTTTTCCAATTTCTCCAGCGTAATGCGTACAGCGGTTTTTAGACCGGAAAACGAGAAATCCAGAGATTTTTTTTGGCACAGAGGTCGTGGAAAATCGAAGGCCATTGGATCTCCGTTTCTAGACATTTTTTCCACGATAGGTCCTCCGGGATATCCCAGTGACATCATTTTTGCCACTTTATCGAACGATTCTCCAACGGAATCGTCCAGAGTTTTTCCCAGCACTTCAAAGTCGTCGAAGTCGGACACTAGACAAATCTGGCAGTGCCCTCCGGAAGCCAGTAGCAGCAGATACGGAAAATCCACGTTCTCTGTGAGACGAACGCAGAGTGCGTGAGCTTCAATGTGATTAATGGCCAAAAACGGTATGTCCAACGAAAATGCCACGGCTTTGGCAAACGTGGCGCCAACAATCACTCCGCCAATGAGTCCTGGACCGCAGGTAGCGGCAACGGCGTCCAAATCTGCTGGGACTATTCCAGCGTCGCTAAAAGCCTTTTCTACTACAAAATCAATTTTTTCCAGATGCGCTCTGGACGCGACCTCCGGCACAACTCCAGAAAACGCCTCGTGCTCCGATATCTGAGAGTAAATGACGTTGGACAGAATCTTCCGATCTTCTGTCACAATGGCCGCTGCGGTCTCGTCGCAACTGGATTCAATTCCCAGTAGGAGCATTCTCGCATTCCAGTAATTTTTTCAGCAACAGATTATTGAGAGCGTGTCCAGTACAAAATCCGTCGCACTGTCCCACAATTAAATACTGCGAAAGCGATAAATCTCCGATTATGTCCAGTATTTTATGGCGCATGGGTTCGTCGGCGAATCGGAGACTGCCTTCGTTTACGACGCAGCCTTTGGCGTCAAATACCAAAGAGTTTTCCGGACTGGCGCCGCGGGCCAAATTATTTTTTTTGACGTATTCCAGATCGTCCAAAAAACCAAATGTGCGAGCCGGCGCAATTTCCGTTTCAAAGGAGTCTTGGGAAAAATCGTAGGAAAAAGGAGCAGTTTTCAGGCCTCTTTTTGTGAAATCGCAGGATAAATTTATTACAAAATGGTCTGCCGGAGATAGCGAGAGCCATTTTTCTCCGTTTTCCACTCGGATTGTTTCTTTTATTTTGAGTAATTTTCTCTTTTTTGGCTGTTCTTCTAGACCAACTTCCATAATTTTTTGTACGAAGATCTTGGAACTGCCGTCCAGAATGGGAATTTCATTTCCGTCCACTTTCACAATAGCGTTTGACACTCCGAGTCCGTAGAAGGCAGCGCACAGATGCTCTACCACAGAGACACTCGCGCCGAATTCGTTGGATAATTTTGTGCACATCATTGTTTCGGATACGTTTTTATAATCTGCCCGAATAATATTATTTTCCTCTAGATCGGTTCTCAGAAAAATAATGCCACAATCTTCTGGAGCTGGCAGAATTTTTATACGCCGCATCTTTCCGCTGTGCACACCGACTCCTTCCAGCGCTACGAACGATGCTATGGTTTTTTGAAGCATGATGCCTCCTATGCTGCAAATAAATTTGAGACCGCTGCTCGAAGATTCTTTTTCATACGATCCTGCTGGATATTTTTTCTTAGGTCTATTGAAATCCGACAAACTCCACTTTTGAATTGTCCGTGTAATCTTTTGTATTTTATAGCTTTCGGAAAAAATATCAAGTTAGCGGCTGAATATTCACTCTACGCTTTTCAATATACAAGAAATGCCATCATTGACCGATGGCACTTTCAATGTAATACAAAAGAATCTCAGTTTCTTATAGGCCATTGACGTGATAAGCAACCAATGCGCGAACATTTACACCGCTGGCAGATTTATAGGCCTCTTTACTGGATTTAAATCTGTACTCACCCTCTAAACGACCAGAGAATTTTTTCCCAAACGCCTTCTCGATGCCCAAGCCTACAGCCGGAGCAAACTTTGAGACTTTCGTTTCATAGTCATTCTGACCGACATGAGATTTAAATGTGGTAGACGTATAGGAAGCCGCGGCTTTTGCATAGAACAACAGATCTGCGTTCTTGTTAAAGTAACCGAGTCTCAAACCTATAGACGGAACCACAGCGGATGTCTTTACTTTCACTGTATCATCTGCAACTGCTGGGTTACCATCGGCGGTAGTGATTCCCAGGTTCTTTTCTTTAGAACTAGAGAAATCGCACAGGACTTCTCCACCTACGTAGAAATTTTCTTTGAATACTTTTCCGCCGCCGAGTCCCAAAACACCAATGACGCGATTTAGGTCTTTGTTTGGCGTTTTGACGTTAGGAGCAGCGTTGTTTATTCCGATGTTTCCATCGATTTTGTTCTTCAAGAAGCTTCCGCCAGCGCCGAGAGTAACGTATACTCCACAGAATGGGCAGTTATACTCTTCTTCTGTCTCTGCAGCAACGATTGGTTGCGGTTCTGGTTCTACTGCTGCGGCAACCACAACTGGTTCTTCGTTTGCAGCCACGACTGACTGATCAGCGTTCGATGCAGCAAAGAATAGAGTCCCAGATGCTGCTAATAATAAATACTTTTTCATTTAAAATCTCCCTAAAAGTTAACCATATTTACGATATAATATTTTTTTTATAAAACAATATTTTTTAATAAATTAAGCATTTTTGTTGCAATAAAACAACACTTATTTTGCAGATAAGCGCCTATTCCATTGATTAATAATGGAAATGTCGCTGCAACAATTGTCATTTGGGGATGTTGGCAAGGTTAATTTTTGGACATAGTTTTTGGTTCAAGAGTAGATTAGATTGATTTTCTAGCCCAATAAGGTAGGATATATCAATGAAAAATAGATACATAAAAAATA
>JAITDB010000090.1 GCA_031282785.1 Holosporaceae bacterium | reverse complement strand
CGTAAAATTTTCCTAAATTGGGATTCAGAAATATGGGTATTTTTTATGTATCTATTTTTCATTGATATATCCTACCTTATTGGGCTAGAAAATCAATCTAATCTACTCTTGAACCATATACTATCAAAAAATTCCGCATAATTTGCGATATTAATGAAAATTAGTGGAGACAAGCTTGCGATCACTCCCAAAACGGCCGTAACAATTTTCATCAAAAATAATTCGGTTTTATCCTGGAGAGACACTTGGAAAAACGGTTTTATTACGTCTCGAGTAAATGAAATGGCGAGGACGTTTAGATGCGTGCCAGCTGCCGACATCAAAACAGCGATCATTCCAGCTGCTACCAGTCCTCTGAATCCGTATGGTAAAGCAATATTGAGCAACTGAGAAAATACTCCATACTGTGGCGCATTTTCCAGTACTGCCAGCGAGCAGGATCCCAACATAGCCAGCAAAATTACAACGGGAATGTACAATAACGCTGATATTTCAAGCACTGTCTTGGCCTGTTTAATGCTTTTTGCTATCAGAATTCGGTGCATGACTCCCACGTCACTGGGAATGGCGTTCCATAGAAATATCAAAGCATACTTCATGAGATCAAGATGATTCCAAATCCGCAAATGCCCCGGAGGAACATGACCTAAAATATTTTCCAGACCTCCAGATTTATGTAGCACAATGCTGGAAACTATGGGAAACGCGATGACAAAAATCAAAAGCTGAAGTATGTTCGTTGAGGCCACTGCTCTTATGCCGCCGCAGGCACAGTAGAACGTTACAGCAAGACATATCATCATTATATACACAACAGAATTGATGCCGAATAAAATATTGCAGATGTATCCTATGGCAATAAATTGCATTACGGTACCTACGAAAGCTTTGAGGCAGGTACATATTCCGAATATTTTCTGTCCGTTTTCGCTGTACATCGTTTTCATGATGTCACCGGGAAATATGGCTTCTTTAAAATTTCTGATGGCCTTTGTCATGAACGTGAAAAAAAGCGCTTGTATGGATAATCCGAGATTGGATACCAAAAAAATAATACCAACCCGATAGACTCCGTCCATTCCACTAAATAGATTGCCGCTGCCGATCATCATTGAAAACATGAGGGCGACCATAGTAAAAGTTGGGTATCTTCCGTCTGCGAGGACAAAATCTGTGGAAGTTTCAATATTTTTTCCGGCAAAATATCCGGCTACAACAGAGGTGACTAGACAGAGTGCTATTATAAAATCAGCCATTTGATTATTCCATCACGCGCCAAAAAGTTATGACTATAGATAAATTACTTTAGAAATGCGTGCTATTGCATAAACAGGTATAGCAATTACTGTGGTCAAGAGGACGAACTTTCAAAGTAATTTATCTATATTAGTAGTATAACATTTATTAATAATATAACAACATTTAATATATTGTAAAAATAACTTTTTCGATGGATTATTTCATTTGCTTTTTATTGCCAATTATTTTTTTTCCAGCCGCCGCCGAGTGCTTTGCACAAATCGACGATGGAATTCAGATGATTTTGAAGAGCGCCGACCAATTCCATCTCTGCTGCCAGCAGATTTCTTTCGACGTCCAGCAGATCTAGCATGCCGATCAGGCCGGATTCTTTTTGTGTCAGAGCGATATCATAGCTTTTTTTCAGTGCGTTCACCTGACGAGTTCTTGATATCACAATTTCGCTATTTTTTCTTCTGGAGATCAATGAATCCAGTACTTCGCGGAACGCATTTTGCACAGTTTTTTCATACAATGCCAATATTTTTTCATAGCGAGCTTCTGCCGCTGCGCTTAGTGAGGAAATTTTTCCACCGCTGAATATTGGCAAGGAGATACCGCTGGAAAATTTCCACATATCGGAGCTGCTACTGAATAAATCTGTCAGAGATTTGCTTTCAAAGCCAAATATTCCCGTCAGAGATATGGACGGGAAATGCATTGCGATTGCTTCTCCTATTTTGGCGTTGGCGGCGATTAGTTGTCCTTCTGCCTGTACTACGTCTGGTCTTCTCTGCAGCAGATCAGACGGCATGCCATCTGGAACATTGGACGGGACTTTCAATTTTTCCAGCGATTGTCCTTTGGTTATTTTTCGCGATATGATGTCCCGCGGACTACAGCCGACCAGAACTTTCAATGCATTTTCTGCCTTGGCCGCTACGGACTCCAGATCATGCACCGTGGCTTCCACGGAGGCCATGTCGGACTCTATGCGAAGGCAGTCCAGTTCGGTGCAGTAGCCATTTTGCAGTCTGCTTTTGTAGACCCGATAGCTTTCTTCACGAGTTTTCAGAGTTCTGCGAGCAATGGCCAATTTTGCGTCCAGAGCTCTCAGCAGGAAATACGTTTTTGCGACGTCTGCTGTTACTGTCAGCAGAACCGCCTCTTTCGCAGCCCGAGACGCCAGCAGATTAGCCCGCGCGGCTTCGTTGGCCCTCCGATATTTTCCAAAAAAATCCAATTCGTAGGACACATTGGCGACTCCGAGATAATCCAGTGTATTTTTCCCTGGAATCGCGGTTTTTTGAGAGGCGTACATCTTATCGCCGGAAATTTTTGTCCCTACCGTTGGCATCAGATCCGCAACAGCGACTCCGGCCGCCGCTCTTGCCTCCTCGATGTTAGCAATGGCCTGCCGCAGATCGTGATTATGAGCAATGGCCAAGCTTTCTAACTTGTCCAGAGATGAATCCGGAAACACCTTCCACCATTTGTCGGACATAAATGCGTCGATGGCGCGATCTGCATCCGCAGATTTTTCGTCCGGAGCTGGCAGATCCAGTCGCGGAAATTTATAATCTGGACCGACCTCGCAGCCGACCAAAAAAATCACAGATATTAATCCAATCAGCCGATTTCTACGCATTCTTTTCTTCTCCTCTAATTTTTTCACTTATTCCTGTTACGACGACATACAGTAGAGGAATGAGCAGTGGAGCCAGCAGAGTTGCTCCGATCATACCTCCGACAACTCCGGTTCCGAGGGAGTTACGACTACCGCAGCCGGCTCCGCTACTGACCATGAGAGGCAGACATCCCAAGATGAACGCCAGCGATGTCATGATAATAGGCCTGAAGCGCGTTGCTGCTGCTTTCAAGGCCGCATTCACGATAGATTCTCCGGCTTCCCGATATAAAACCGCAAATTCCACAATGAGAACGGCGTTTTTGGCAGATAATCCGACCAAGGTTATGAGAGCCACCTGAAAATATATGTCGTTGCTGTATCCTCTTAGAAAAACCATCAGCGCCGCTCCGAGCATGCCGAACGGCACAGCCATCATTATGACGAAGGGAAGAGACCAGCGTTCATACTGAGCGGCCAGAATTAGAAATACCACAAGTAGTCCCAGCAATATGGCGCTGGAAAATCCTCCGCTGGCCAACTTTTCTTGATAGGCTGATCCTGTCCAGGACAGAGCGTATTCGTCGCCTAGGACTTTGCTAGCCACGCCTTCCATGGCTGCGATCGCTTCTCCGGACGTGTAGCCAGGTGCGGGACTCCCAAGAATCTTTGCTGCCGTAAACACGTTGAATCTCTCCACGATATCGCAGCCAACGGTCGGAATAAATTTCACGAAAGAAGACAGTGGGATCATAGAGCCATTTTTGGATCGGACATATATCTCGTTTATTTGTTCTGGATAGGAGCGATAGTCGCCACGAGATTGCACCATTACCTTGAATTCGCGCCCGAATTTCGAGAAGTCGTTTACATATCTGGCGCCGAAAGTAGCTGCCATGGTGTCGTAAATCTCGTTGATGGATACATCCAGCGACATCGCCTTCAGATGATCCACCTCTAGATTAAACTGCGGAGAACTGGCGTTGAAAGTCGTGCTGAGACCGGTCAATTCTGGCCTCTTGGAGGCCTCTGCAATGAGTTCCTTCATCTTGCTATCCAGCGCTTTGCTGTTGGTGTCTCCTATTCTCTGGATGTAGCCCTCGAATCCGCCGGTAATGCTCATGCCCACAATCGGCGGAGGAGCAAAAGCAAGTATCATGCCGTCGGAAATCCCAAAACCAATGCCAAATATTTTTTTCACGACCTCTTTGACTGACGTTCCCGGCGCAGTCCTTTCGCTCCAGTCCTTCAATTTAACGAACATCGTAGCTGCATTGGTGGACACCGTGGTGCTAAGCATGCTGAATCCTGCAATGGTAGTCGTATCGAGAACCGCCGGATCTTTTTTCACCGCGCTTTCCACCGCCGCTATGACGTTTTGCGATCTATCGATGGCCGCTCCCGGATCCAAAATAGCACTGACCAGAGCCACGCCCTGATCTTCCTCCGGCACTAAGCTGTTCGGAATGAATTTGAACAAAATAAATATGCAAGCCATCGTCGCTAATAAAAATGCGAAGCCAATGCTAATGTTTTGCAGAAAAAATTTCACGCAGCGCATGTAGAATTCTGTGATTTTTTCGAAGATAGCATCGAACTGCACGAAAATTTTTTTTGTAGACATGCTGCCATGCCCCTCCAAAAAAACCACGCACAGAGCTGGAGTCAGTGTCAGCGCGCATACGCCTGACAGCACCACCGAAATCGCTATGGTAATAGCGAATTGCTTATACATCACGCCGGTTAGTTCTCCCATGAAGGCCACGGGAATGAACACGGCGCACAGAACCAGCACGATGGCCACCAGAGCTCCGGCAACTTCATCCATTGCCTTGATGGTGGCGTCTCGCGCCGATAGATTTTCCTTAGTCATGAGGCGTTCTACGTTTTCTATCACTACGATGGCGTCGTCGACGACAATACCAATGGCCAGCACGAGTCCGAACAGTGTCAGAGTATTTATGGAGAATCCGAACAGCATCATGCCGGCAAAAGTTCCGACAATTGACACTGGAACCGCCAGACACGGTATGACAGTCGCCCGAAAACGTTTCAGAAAGAGCAAAACTACGAGAAAAACCAGAGACATGGCTTCAAAAAGCGTTTTTACAACTTCTTTCACGGAACTTTTTACGAATCCAGTTGTTTCGAAGGCAATTTTGTAATGGATGCCCTCTGGAAATCCCTTGGACAATTCCTGCAGTTTTTGATTGACCCGGTCAGCGGTGGACAGAGCGTTTGCGCCCGGAGATAGCGAAATCGTCATCGGAGCCGCATTACAGCCGGCACTCTTCGCGATTACGTCGTAGGATAGCGCGGCCAGTTCCACATCGGCGATATCTTTCAGGCGCAGTGTTGTGCCGTCCGGATTGGCGCGCAGGATTATATCCTCAAACTGCTTAGCGTCTGAAAATCGTCCGCTGGTGGTGATGACGTAGCTGCGTTCGACCTTGATGTTTGTCGGTTCTTTGCCGATGGCTCCGGCGGAGCGCTGCATATTTTGCGTGTATATGGCGTTGACCACGTCGTTGGTAGTCAGTCCCATCTTGGCCATTTTGTCCGGCTTCAGCCAGACCCGAATGGAGTAGTCATTGCCGGCCATGACGTTCACGTCTCCGACTCCTTCGATGCGCTTTAGATGATCCACGACGTTCAGAATCGCGTAATTGCCGATGTAGGTGGAGTTATAGCGGCTGTCGTCGGAATAGAGGCTCAGCACTTCGAGTATAGAGGGGGATCTTTTGTTTACGGTTACTCCGAGCCTTCTCACATCCTCAGGAAGCGTGGCCGTCACCATCTGCACGCGATTGTTCACGTTGATCATGGCCTTGTCCGGATC
>JAITDB010000089.1 GCA_031282785.1 Holosporaceae bacterium | reverse complement strand
CGTAAAATTTTCCTAAATTGGGATTCAGAAATATGGGTATTTTTTATGTATCTATTTTTCATTGATATATCCTACCTTATTGGGCTAGAAAATCAATCTAATCTACTCTTGAACCTAATCAATTTGGGACACCATTTTTATGGCTCCGCAGGGACATTCGCAGGAACAAATTCCGCATCCTTTGCAATACTCGTAATTGAAGGTCAGAGTGCCGTCCCGGGACTTGCCGATGGCGTTGTCTGGGCAGTAGCCGTAGCAATTGTCGCAGTGGAAGCAATTTCCGCAGGAAAAGCAGCGACGAGCTTCTGAAATTATTTTTTCCTTGGGCAGAGATATGTCTTTTTCTTCAAATGACAGGTCGTCGAATTTTTTCACTTTCAGTGGCTCGATTTTTTTGAAGTAGGAAGTATTAATTTTTTTAAAATTTGCTACTTCTGTTTTTACATTTGGAGCGACTTCTATGCCGCGCAGGTATGCGTCGATGCATTTTGCGCTTTTTTTTCCATGTCCGATGGCGTCGGTTATGGTTCTTTTTCCGGGAGTGACGTCACCGCCGGCGAATACGCCTCTTAAGCCGGTCATCATGTTTTTATCTACTTCCAGGAGTTCTTTTTCAGAGATGACCAATCCTTCGACGTTGCGGAATAGGTCGCTATCGATGAATTGTCCCACGGCAAAAATGACGGAATCAGCTGCAATGACTTCGCTATCTCCGTTTTTCGACAGCAAATTATTTTCGGCGTCGTAGTCCATTTTATCCAGCAGGATTTTTTTTCCATCGATCATGGATATGCATCGGAGGCAGAGGACTTCTATGCCTTCTTGGAGGGCCTCCTGGATTTCTGTGTCGTGGGCCGGCATTTTTTCCAGGGTTCTTCTGTAGATGATTTTGACATTTTCGGCTCCCAGACGCAGAGCTGTTCGAGCTGCGTCGATGGCGGTGTTTCCGCCTCCATAAACCAGGACTTTTTTTCCCAGTTCGAAAGTATTCTCGCCACGACTATCTTCCAATTTTTTAAATAGATCTATGGCGTCGAATATATTGGTTTTTCCGCTTATTTCGACGTCGATTTTGGCTGGTACATGGGCTCCGGTGGCTATGTATATGGCGTCGAAGTTACGCATTTCGTTTTTTATGTTCTGGACGCGTTTGTTGCAGTATAATTTTACGCCGGTGTTGATTATTCTTCTTATTTCTGCGTTGATAACCCAGCGAGGCAGTCTGTATGGGGGGACACCGTATCTCATCATGCCACCGGGCTCGAGATGACGCTCGTATACAGTGACTTCATGCCCATATTTGCGGAGGAAATAGGCGGCGCTCAGACAGCTGGGACCTGCTCCGATTACCAAAACTTTTTTGCCAGTTGCAGTTCCGATTTCCTCGATCTCCCAGTTATTTGTGATGGCGAGATCTCCAATGGATCTTTCCAGGAGATTTATATTGACGGCTCCATCGAATCTGCCTCGGTTGCAGGTTTGTTCGCAGGTATGATAACAGGCGCGTCCCATGACTGCTGGAAACGGATTATTTTGCATGACGACTTTCCAAGCCTCAAAAAATTTTCCCTCCTGGGCCAGCGAGAGCCACTGCTGAATATTTTCTCCGGCTGGACAGGTCACATTGCATGGAGGCAATCTATTGACATATTCTGGTCTTACAGTTTTCCAGGACCCGGTTTTATTTTGCAGACTAGTTGCGGATTCCAAAACGGTGGCAAAGGGCTTATTCATGGGAAAGTTCTCCACTTAATCTATATTTTTCTATGTTTCGGCTGGCTATTTGTTGTAGAGCTTCGATGCTGTCCGGCGAGGCATTTTTTCCAAACAGATGAGCAAATCTGCGTTGAATTCGCAGATAGTCGTCCACGGGTTTCGGATTATCCACTGGAGTTGAGCCCACCAAAACGCCGTTTTCTGCTTCAAATAGAGGGAACAGGCCGCATTCCACGGCCATTCTGGCCATGCGAATGGTTTCGGACGGTGGATATCCCCATCCAAGCGGACATGGTACGTGCACATGCACATAACGGGATCCTCTCAGGAGAATGGCCTTGGATATTTTTTCCTCCAGATCTCGGATATTGGCAATGCTGGCAGTGGCGACGTAGGGAATTCCATGAGCCATGGCTATGGCTGGCACGTTTTTTCCAGTGCCGATGGAATTCCCCATATATCCTTTCGTGGGAAGGGTAGTAGCGGTCCTGGCGAAAACAGGAGTGGCGCTGGATCGCTGTACACCGGTGTTCATATAGGCCTGATTATCATAGCATACGTACAGAACGTCGTCATTGCGATCGAACATTCCTGACAGACACCCGAGACCTATGTCGAATGTGGATCCATCTCCTCCCTGGGCAATGACCCGTGTGTCTTTGCTTCCTGCCAAGGCAAAGGCCGATGCCACTCCGGTGGCGACGGCTGCTGTGTTTCCAAACAGTGAATGCAGCCATGGGACTCGCCAGGAATTTTCTGGATAGACGCAGGAAAAAACTTCGAGGCATCCGGTGGCATTGACGACGGCGATATTTCCTCCGGTGACGCGGTGAGCGGCATCGATGACGCAGCGGGCAGCCAGTGCCTCTCCGCATCCCTGACATGCTCTGTGACCGCTGGTTAGGGAGTTGTGACGATCATATTTCGACTGCTCAGCCGCATCTTGATCATCCAATCGATTGCCAATTGTGAGACTGGTCATTGATTCTCCTTTTGTTTGCAGCAACAATTTTTAACTGATTCAAATTCTTTTTTGATGGTGTCGTGATTCAGCCCCAAAAAAATTTCCCGATGATCTTCTTCCCAGGATAGAATTTTTTCCCAATGTAAGTCATGTTCCAGACAATGCTTTAGCATCGATTTGGTTATGGCTCTGCCACCGAGTCCTGCAATAATAGAAGAAACTTTTTTACGAGGATTTTTCAGGCATAGTTTAACTTCCTGAGATAATATTCCTCCGATCCCAACGGCCAGCGCTTTTTCCACAACAACAACGTGCGGAGCAATGGCCAGAGCTGCTTCCAGAGCCTCCGATGGAAAAGGTCTGTAGCTAACGATAGACACCACTCCAAATTTTCCACCCTGGGCGTTTAATTCGTCCACAGTATCTTTTATGGTCCCCAAAACGGATCCCATGGCGACGATGATCGTCTCAGCTCCTTCGGTTTTGTAGGTTCGGATCAGTCCGCCTGCATGACGCTCAAATTTTTCATGAAAATTTTTCTCCTCATGCTCTATTATTTTCAGTGCTTCAAATTGTTTTTTGTGGGCCAGATATCTCACTTCCATAAAATATTCCGGAGGCACCATTGTGCCAATCGCCAACGGATTAGCGACATCGAGGCAGACCTGTGGCTTATAGTGCGGGAGGAAGTCGTCCACCATTTCCTGGGATGGAATATCGACCTGCTCGTAGGCGTGGGTCAGCACGAATCCATCCACGCAGACCATCACCGGACACTGCAATGTCTCGGCTATTTTAAACGCCTGGATATGCAGATCTGCTGCCTCCTGATTGGTTTCCGGAAAGAGCATGATCCAACCGGCGTCTCGCACTGCCATTGCGTCTGAGTGATCGTTCCAGATGTTGATGGGAGAGCCTATCGCGCGATTTCCCAGTGTCATTACGATCGGCAACTCGAGTCCAGAGGCGTTGTACACTCCTTCTATCATATAGAGCAATCCCTGGCTGGAAGTGGCAGTGTAGCTGCGCACTCCGGCCGCTTGGGATCCAATAGTTACGCTGATAGCAGCCATTTCGGATTCGACGTTCACGTAGTCGCAATTCCACAATTCTCCCGCATGAACCAGCTCTCCAAGATGCTCCACTATGTGCGTTTGAGGAGTTATCGGGTAGGCGCAGACCATGCCCGGACGACATAACGCCACCGCTTTCGCTATTGCTTGAGATCCTTCTAGTTGATGTAACATTTATGACTTCCTCCTCATAATTATATCAAACGATCATAGGCGATTTTGGCAGCATCGACGTTTTTTTCGGCAATGACTCCGGAAAATTTGGTTTTTATGGCCTCCAATACAGAATCAAGCCGAATAATTTTAGTCAGAGCTGCAAAACTTCCGAGTAAAACAGCGTTGGGCAGCGGCTTCCCAATGTGTTCCAGCGCGATTTCAGTTGCGCCAACGCATCTCACCGTTACATCGGCGACGTCTAGATCGCAGGATAACGCTTCCGGCGAGTCCGGCGAATTTATCAGCGCATATCCGCCATTTACAATGCCCTGAAAAGCGTTGGCAGGTCTTATGACGGTTCTATCTTGTATTATGACGGCATTTGGCTCCTGCACCGGCTCTCGCAGACGAATTTCCCGATCCGAAATCCTGCAGAAGGACACGACCGGAGCTCCCATTCTCTCTGATCCAAAACTCGGAAACGCCTGAGCGTGCTTTCCTTCTAGAAATGCAGCAATGGAGAGCATCTCCGCAGCTGTGACAACTCCTTGTCCTCCTCTTCCGTGGATTCTTACCTGAAACAATTGCTCCTCCCCAAACAAAAAAACATCTCTAAAGACTGTCTAATGCTTTTTTTTTCCGCGACAGCCTTTACCTCAAAAAAAATTACTCAAAAGTTAGAAAAATAATTCCACATCTTTCGATATTATTAACCATACACAAGATGGAGAAACAAATAAAGTGCTTGTCGGCATGTTGCTGGTGCTTGCAGTACCTGCGCTTATACTGCGGTTGCTGTATTCTGTGACGCTGCGATTCAGGTAGAAAGTTTGAGGCATCTGACTTTATAGTCGATAAAACGTCTGTTATTGTCGGAAAATGCTATGCAACACTTGCAAAGTTAGATGTCTCGTATTTTTTTATGGCGCGCCCGATAGGAGTCGAACCCATAACCTCCAGATCCGTAGTCTGGCGCTCTATCCAATTGAGCTACGGGCGCCTAAGTACCTGGTGGGTGATGACGGGTTTGAACCGCCGACCCCCTCGGTGTAAACGAGATGCTCTACCGCTGAGCTAATCACCCATAAGCAAATGGAAGATACATCAAAATGGGAAACTAGGCAATAGATAATTATGTTTTACTCACGGTCGTTTCATAAAATTTTGATGATACGGATGATATACATAATCCACTATGAGGTTTCGCATTGATATGATATACTACAAGTGATATTAAATATGGAGAAAAGGAATGAATGCATATAGTGAA
>JAITDB010000087.1 GCA_031282785.1 Holosporaceae bacterium | reverse complement strand
CTGAACCCTATCGAACACTTCTGGAGTTGGTTAAAAAGAAAAATCAGATCATTAAAAATTAAATTCACTTCTCTAGATGATGCCATATACTACGCACCATCATAGTGAGCCATGTATATTTAGTCCGTAGGGTGGTGAGCTATTTCGTAAACTTATCCCTCGACGTTTTTCAGTAATGATAATTGATTTTGATCGAAAAAATCCTCCTTAAAATCCTAGCTATGCTCCTGAAACCACAACCTTCTAGATACATAAAAGTGCTGTTTTTTTTCACTTCTTCAGAGTATTTTTCTCGTTTATCTCCTTCTATTTGACTTTTTTGCAGTCCTTATTATTTACGAACCCCACAGATCACATATTTTTTTCACTATGTAGGAGAGTTTTATTGATTTTGCTGATGAAATAGCGAAACACCTTCATATTTGGCACAGATTGTTTAATTGACGGCATCATCTTTACCTGCAATGGATCTATTGTGACATTATTTTTCGCCAATTCTAGATGCACGTGCGGTCCGGTTGAGTGACCACTGGATCCTGAGCGTCCTATTACTTGTCCTTTTCGGACTTTTGTACCACATTTTACGTTATATTTGCTGAGATGTCCGTATCTACTGGAGTATCCGTTTGGATGGCGTATATCGATGCAGTGTCCGTAGCCGCTGTAGTAGGAGGCGCGGGTCACAATACCGTCGTATATAGCATGCACTGGGGATCCAACGGACGCTCTAAAGTCAACTCCTGTATGGATATGACGCTTGCCGGTAATCGGATGACGTCTGTAGCCGAATCGATCGGAGATCGATAATCTTCCGGACAATGGTGATCCAAAAGACGAATCCTTGCCATTGCCGTTGCAAGATTTTTCTCCGTCTTCAAAAAAATAGGAAGACGATTTTCCGGTCGAAAACTTATAAACGGCACATTCTTTATTTTTCGTTGATATCTTTGAGTATAAAAGCTCGTTTTTTTTGTACATGATTTCGAAGGAATCGCCGACCTTCAGAGAACGTCTAAAATCCAGACGTGCGGACATATTTTTTATGATCGTGTCCACAACTCCGGCCGGAACTCCCAGTCTACGAGCGTCTACATAGAAATTCGATCTTATACGGCTTTGCACAATGACGGCACCGGCAAACTCCCCAGTTTTCACGGATCTGATGCTGCTATTAGCATGGCTGGCACATGCCTTCTGAAAAGTCTCCAATACTTTTGTTTTTGGTTTCGTGACAGAAGTATCGGGAGTCTCGGAAGTCTCCGCAGAAGTTTTTTCGGAATTGAGAACCGCTGCAATAGATGTATCATCGGAAGCACTGCTACCAGAAATATTGTTGTCGGAAGTACTGTCAGAAACACTGCTGCTAGAAACATCGCTGCTGGACAGGAATTTATTATCGATATCAAATCTATTGAAAAAAAGATCAGGACGATAGACATCATACGTCAGAGTCCGACTAATTTCACAGCTAGCATTTAACTCAGAAGGAACAGGTGGTGAAGAATTATCTTTCGACGAAGTATCCAAAAAGACCGGAATATACCCAAGAATAATTAAAATACCTCCGCATAATAATCTGATATTTTTCGACAGACAAGCTATCATCAGGCCACCCCCAGTATTACATAACAACATATATCAATCTTTTTAATAGTATATTATTATGCTTCAAACAATCAAATAAAAACGTACTATGATTCATAAGATTGAGATTTTTTCTTTACCTCATATTTTATGACCCTATACACAACTTTCAACCTCATAGCCGTTTGCACGGTATGACCCCAATGGAGCATATTAACTCAACCTATGGGAAACAAAATCAATCTCATATGTCGAGAACTGTTACAGTTTCGGTGGGAGTGAGCCGTCTTTTAGATACTTACAAATGAAACTTAGCGTTGTGTCAGTTTTAGTATTCTGTTAATCCTTCAACGTAGAACGGCGGCAGTCCCATATCTACTCTTTTTCTGTTGGCAAACACCAAAACATGATTTATAAAGCATTCTCGTCCCATTAGAAAATATTTTTCTGCGGATAAATGTTTTATGGGCACTCCAATCGACAGCAGCCATGTTACGATTTCAGTTTTTTGCGCCCAGACGGTGCTGGATGTAGGCGCCGAAACCGGCGATAGGCTAATTTTTTCAGCAATAATGGAGTCGGCGTCGATTTATTTTTTATCCTGCTGGCTTTCGGTTCCACAAAACGTATTTTATTCATTCTAACATTCTTACGCTTTAATGGATGATAAGTTTTTGCACAAATATAGGATTTTGCAAAAGATAATCCTGCTTTTTTTCTAAGCATTTTGTCATTGTGTATTTTACACAATTTTACATTACTTGCCTTATCTAATTTGTTGTTTTTTAACGAATCCATGATGCATCCATAATCAAAAAAAATCGCGATATTATGTGGTTAAACGCTACAAAAACACCAAAAAACCATATTTTTCATGCGTATAATACCGTTTATATTATGATGATATAAACAAAAATTTTCAACAAAAAATATTTTTTTTAAATATCATATAAAATCCATATATTTCAAGGTGCTAACTGCATACAGTTTTAGGAATATTATTTTTTTTATTTTTCTTTAAATAAGGTCTAGACTTTCTTTTTGTCGTTTGGTATACCGATAAAAGAGTTTGTAAAAAGAGGATTATTTATGGCTAGACAAAGTTTAAGTCCAATGAAAGATTTGGCATTTCACGACACTATTCCACAAGAATCTGCGGGAGAGAGAGTCGGACGAAAGAGAAAAGATGCTCCTATGACTCATCTGAAGTATCTACGAAAGAGAAGCGGTTATACGTTGGAGACTTTATCTGAAATAACCAGCATTTCCATTTCTTATTTATCGCGACTGGAGTCTGGTTCTAGGAGACTGAATACTGACCTGATCAGAAGGCTATCGCACGCATTTGGATGTGAGCCGGCAGAATTGTTGCAGGAAGTTTCACATGACAGTCACATTGTTACTCCGGTGGAGTTCAATCGCAAGAGACGTCAGGAAGTATCTGTACGGGAGAGCAGCATGCCTCTCTACTCTGTTACAAGGGATGCAGATGATTCCTCCGATCTGACGATCAAAATTTGCTCTCCGTCCGAGTGGCGTCATCGACCTGCGGAACTATCTGGTAAGAGCGAAGCTTTCGCGATAAAAGCGGAATCTTATTTTAAGCCGCATTTTAGTAGTTCATCGACATTATATCTTGAGTTATCCCATAATCTTGCACCTGAGTCCACGGTAGTCATTTTGAATCGCGGAAAGATCATGATTAAGAAAATCTGGAGCGTCACTCCAACTTCTTTGCAGTTATGTGATATTGGCGATATGGAATTGCTGAAGAGCGGTACTGTCTCTATTAAAGATAAATTGACGGAAGTAGAGCGTAATTCTCTCGATGCCATCTACAAAGTCGTTGGATATGCCGATTTCGATATATAGATAAATTACTTTGGAAATGCGTGCTACTGCATAAACAGATATAGCAATTATCGTGATCAAGAGAACGAACTTTCAAAGTAATTTATCTATAAACTAAGCTTTAATATATATCTGCCATGGGCAGATTTTTTTTGCGCCACCAGCCAGATGTTGATGGCGTTTTTTTATGCCTACACGAAAAATTGCTGAAGAAATAAGCATGATCGCATCAACGATATGTCGAGAAATTCAAGCAGGCGGATGAGAAATCATCGAAGTGAAGATCATTGGCCAGTCCGATTCCGAAAAAACGCTAGACTCTCCCATGGCTGAGTCACGATTGTGCTTTCAGTATTTTTTTCCAATCGGGATCATCTTCGGAAGATGCCATAACGCCGAGCAGAGGACCGATTCTTCGAATAATATTAGCCGCTGTAGGAGCTGCGTTCCAGCCGGCGGTGGCGTATCCGTAGGTTTTGGCAGAGGCTTTGGGTTCGTCTAGCAGAACGTACACGGCGTATACTGGATTTGTCATGGGGAATGCTCCGATGAATCCGCAGTAATTTGCGTTTCTCATGTAGCGTCCTTTTTTGGGTTTTTCTGCAGTGCCGGATTTCCCTCCGACGCAGTAACCGGGCACGTCGGCGAATCTATTTTTTCCCTCAGTAACATTGATTCTCAGCAATGCTTTCAGCTGATCCGAGACCTTTGGAGATATAATCGTTTTTTCCGACAGGGCTCTTTCTTTTTTGAGAAGAGTTGGAGGAAGCAGAAATCCATTGTTCAGTAGTCCGGAGAAAATACTAATGAGGTGCAATGGGCTCAGGGCGATACCGTGGCCAAATGATATGGTCATGGCGCTCACGTCAGACCACTGACGCGGATACAGTGGATGCTGACTCTCGCTCAGTTCGCAATATATGGGATCCAGCAGTCCAATTTTTTTGAAAAATTGTTTTTGGACGGCAGCTCCGACCTCCAGCGCAATTTTTGCGGATCCAATATTGGAAGAATATTTTAAAATTTCCTCGACCGAAAGAAAAGTAGCCTGTCCTTTGAAATCATGTATGGTAAATCGGCCGACTTTTATAGGATATCTGGCGTCGAATTTGGTAAAAGGAGTAATTTTTCCGGTTTCCAGCGCCATTGCGGTGTTAAATATTTTTGCGGACGATCCTGGCTCAATGGCAGACGAAATTGCCATGTTAAAATGTTCCTTATCCGTCGGATTGGAATTTTTATTGGGATCGAAATCCGGCAGCGAAACCATAGATATAATTTCTGCAGTGGATATTTTCATAACTATGGCAGCGCCGCCAATGGCATTGAATTCTTTGATGCTTTTTTGTAGTTCATCGTGCACGGCATGCTGCACTTTCATGTCGATGGAGAGCATTAGAGGCTCGTGCGACGATTTCAGTGTTTCGTCGAAAACTTTTTCAAGACCGGAAATGCCAATGTTATCTATATCTGTGCCGCCAATGACATGAGATAGCAAATTTTTATCCGGATAAACTCTTTTTTCAGTTTTCAAAAAATGTAATCCCGGAATTCCCTGATTCAGGACTAATTGCTCTTTTTTTGGAGATAAATGTCGTTTTATCCAGACGAATTTTTTTGCGGAAGAAAGTTTTTCGCGAATATGTTTTTCCTCGAGATCCGGAAAGACTTCAGCTAATTTGCTAGCGGCTTCGTTGAGGTCCATGATCTCATGTGGGCAGGCGTACAGCGACACAGTTGGCAGACTGGTAGCGACTATATTGCCGTTTCTGTCGATTATATCGGAGCGGGAAATTATTAGAGGTTGCGAGTCGAAGAACTTGTCCTGCTGATTTCCGTTTATTATCATGACGTGCGCCAGACGCAGTATTAGTGCCGCAAACAGTATCAAAAATACACTCACAGACACAAATACACGCTGCTTCGCCATTTTTATAGAGCGAGACGTCGCCGAATAAATATTATTTCCTATCCCTTGATACATATCCTACATCTAAAACCACCTAAACAGATAACAGAAAAAATTGTACATGCTATAGCCAATGGCAGAACTAACAATATGGAAGAAATTGCTAATCACTACGAATATGGATTTTATTTTTTGACTTTCAGAGACTTTGATTTGAGAATTTCCAAATTTTTGTGACACGAGTCTTGGCTCGACGCCGCAAAATTGTAGAGCATGTTCCCAGGATCTGGTGAAATAATGGTCGAATGGCATTTCTATGGGATAAAAATCCTTGAGCAATTTATGAGCGGCCTTTCGATTTATTAGATAGGCTCCGGTGTGTTTTACATTGGTCAGATAAAAGACCAATTTCCGATCATAGGGCAGTTCTGCTATCGATACCGGATGACCATGATGATTCAGTTCGAAGCTAACGATGTCCCATTTTTTCTTTTTTTGCGTCAAGTCCTTAATGATTACCGATAATTTTCTCGGATCGAAGGACACGTCATCCTCAAAAATAACCGCGAATTCATAGCTGGATTGCAGAAACCGTGTCAGAGCCTTCGCATGACTGAGAGAGCAACCGATGGTTCCCAATTCCGGCAGCATTTTGAAAGAGGTTTGGTAGGTATCCACGTCAACTATCAAATTTATTTCTTCTTGGGGTATCTCCTGGCCATTGACGGCGTTAATTATTGCGTGCGGAACATCCAGGGCAGATACCTGTGGCAGAACGTAGGCCAATCGTTCCGTAGCGCTTCGGAGATTTATAATATATGATATGATTTTTCCATTATGTGTTTCCGTAAATTTCGGAATATTTTTTTTCAATTCATCCATTTTATCCAGAAATGCCCCCAAATCTTCTCGGGCTAGGATAGACATGGGAACGAAGCGCCATTTGCCGTTATGTCGGCGCAGTACACGTTGTTCAAATGACTTCGGAAACGGGAGTAAAAATATAAGTGGTGCTATCACTGCTGCACCAAAGACTTCTCTTAAAAAGCGAGAGATTCCAAAGATATGGCTGAAATCATATGATACAAAAAACAACACGATAACTATGGCGAATGATATCAGATAGACCATCCATTTTATTAGTTTGCATTTCATATTTTTAACTCACACATTATTGGAGCATGGTCCGACGGCCGTGGAAGTTCTCGAGCGAAACGCAGGACCTCGCCGTTTTTTAAAATATCGTTGGCTTTGGAGGACAAATAAAAATGATCCAGTCGGAATCCGATATCGTTTTTGAAATTACTCGGACGGCGATAATCCCACCAGGTACGTCCTTGAGGCGCAAGTACATCTGCGAAGCCGGCGTCTCGGATCTCCTTTATGAGATTCCTCTCTGGATCTGAGCACATAATTCCGTCGTGCTCTGGAGTTGGAGCGTCGTTAGGATAGGGAGCAACGTTGAAATCTCCACCGGCGATGAAAGCTTCATTACGAAAAACAGCGAATTTTTCTTTCAGATCCCGGAGAAAATCCAGTTTGTAGAAATATTGCTCGGCACCGACCATCTGACCGTTGGGAACATAAACAGAAGCCACGAAAATACCTCCGGTAAAGGCCTCCAGATAACGCGCTTCCGAACAGAAATCACTATTTATTTCCTCCAGCAAGTGTTTCGAAAAAATCGCTACACCGTTTCTGCCTTTTTGACCTTTTAGAGCAATGTTGTACCCCAGATCCTCAAAATATTCTAGCGGAAATGCATGATCTTCTACTCGTGTTTCCTGCAACAGAAAAATATCCGGACTGAATTTGTTTATCACGGTCATGACGGAGTCAACTCGTGCGCGAATTGAATTGACGTTCCAGGAAATTATTTTCATGTCATCACCTTAAGCATAACATTTATTTTGAACTCATCAAACGAGCGACTTTAAAAAAAACGCCCATGGTAGCTTCTTATATCGTTGTATTGTAGCAGCATTCTAATCTATGTGAAAAGGGGACACAGCCAAAAACTATGTCCCACAAGGATGTGACGTTTTATTTTTTCTCTGTCTTTTCTAAATTCTTTATTTCAGACAGAAAAGCGAACATTTTCGAGCATTTTCCGAGAATGCAGAAGCCGATTATTCCTACGCCCATGACCGCCAAGAGTACGAAATTTCTTGTGGATCCGCCAATGATGTAGCAGGAATTTGCATAATAGATATTCATCAGGAATATCAATCCCCACATAGCTCCGGATACGACGAGTTGTTTCAGACATTCTTTTACGGTATCGCAGCTAATTCTGACGGTTCCTAGTTTTTTGAGAGTGAACAGCAGATAGATCACGTTGCACCAAGCCGACAGCGATGTCGCCAGAGCAATTCCCGTGTGTTTCATAGCTGGCATCAGCAGAATGATGAACAAAAGATTGGTTACGATGGAAATCACGCCTCCGTTTAGCGGAGTTTTTGTGTCTTTATGAGCGAAAAATGTTGTGGTCAGCACTTTGGTCACCATATATGACGGCAATCCAATGGCGAACGCGGCAAGTGCCGGAGCTGCTGCTGCTACCTGTTCTGGACCGAAGTTCCCTCTGCCGTACATGGCTGCAGTTATGGGTTCATTCAGCGAGATGAATAGAATGGCAGCTGGCAATGTAAACACAAACGCAAACAGAAGGCCAAGATTCATTTGCTTTTGGGCGCTGTCGCTATCTTTGGCGTGCACGGCCTTTGTCAAAGGCGGCAGTAGAGCTGTGCTGAAAGCTATGCCGAGTATCCCTACCGGTATTTGATTAACGTGATCCATGTAATAGAAATACGAAACCGCTCCAGTGGGCAAAAATGATAGTACCATGAAGTCGATCAATACGTTCAGTTGCCAGACGCCGGCTCCAATGGCACCGGAAATTAATTTTTTGAAAAATTGCTTCACTTCGTCGGTCATGGCAGACAGATCGAAACCGATGTTCAATCCGCACATTCTTACGTTTCCCCAGAGGATCGCCACCTGAATGACTCCTCCGAGAAATGTCGCCCAGGCCATGGTATAGGCGGTGCTTGGAAAACACAGCGCTCCTGTAAATAGAGCGATAATAACACAGATATTCAATACCAACTGTGTCGCTGCTGGCATGGCGAATCTATTAATGGTATTCAACACTCCGCCAAATAAGGCCACCAAAAAAGATGCCGCAATGTATGGAGAACATATCCTTCCCAAATTAACCAAATGATCAAATTTCTCAGATGCAGTTTCAATACCAGGTGCATAGCCATGTATTATGTATCTGAAAAAAATCAGGCAGATAATCATTATAAACGACACGAGAAATACGAGCCATGTCAAGACCTGCGACGCGATTTTCTGTGCCTCCTCCTGTCCTTTATCTTTCATGGCGTTGGAAAATATCGGAAGAAATGATGCGTTGAACGATCCTTCAGCAAATAACTTGCGCAACACATTCGCGAATTTAAACGCAAGATTAAATGCATCGGCAAATATAGTTGTACCCAAAATGTTCGCCTGAACTGCATCCCGGATAATGCTGCTTAGACGATAAGCCATGGTCCATCCACCAACGGTTACCACATTTTTTATCAAACTCATGATCACCTCTAAAACTAAGTATTTTCTTAGATAGCACGGTTTTTTCTTCAAAACAAGGTTATTTGCTTAGATCCACATCATCCTAGGAATTTAAGCCAGTAGGTGCTAAATCTGTTTTCGGGAATCATACTGATTCTGACGACGTCGCGGAAATCGAACTCCAATAATTGGCAAAAAACTCGCTGATATCAATCCACCGGAATAACATCCAGAAAATACAGGGAATTTTCCCATATTCCACTAAATTATCAACAGAGTTATCCACAGCTTTTATCGATAACTTATTGACACTTTTGATGCTTTTTACAATATTATTCCCACTCGGGCGTTAGGCAGGTGTGACATCTGCCCCCATACAATCGGCCAAAAAAAGGGGATTGCTCTAGGAGAATCTAGGGAAAATCTATTCCTCCGGAAGCGAACGGATGGCATTTCATCAGTCTCGTGAGAGTTCTGAGCAATCCCTTCCAGAATCCGAATTTTTTTATGGACATGATTGCGTAGTTGGAACAGGTCGGAAAAAATTTGCATTGGCATAATTTTAGATGCGGCGAAACAATCAGCTGATAAAATCTAATGAAAGCGATTGCTATTTGCTGCATTTAAGTAACTTCCGATTGAGTACCAAAACGGCTCTGCGAGTATCGTCAAGCAAGGACGACCAATCAGCAAAGCGGAGCGCACTTCTTGCCACAAACACGTAGTCTACGCCTTTCATTCCTATGCTGGCGACAACTTCGTCTGCGAGGGCTCGCATTCTGCGTTTACATTTATTTCTCGCTACGGCATTTCCGACTTTTCGAGATGCCGTAAATCCCACTCTCCAGTGATCGAGTCTGTTAAGATCGCACTGCACAACCATCGTTTCCAATTTAAAATAAAAACCAGACCGAGCAACTTTCAAAAAATCACGTCGTGCTCGAATTCTCGAATTTTTTTTCAATGTAAGGCTATGCGGATAAACGTGCGCGCCCCTTTGCTCTTCTCGATTTCAAAACCCGACCACCAGCAGCAGTTCTAGCTCTGAAGCCGTGTCTGCGTTTGCGAATTAATCTACTCGGATTGTATGTTGGCTTGCCCATATCTTCCTCAAACAATTTATTGGGAATAGTGTAGCTATAATATGACAAATGTCAAGAGACATAGCAGAGTTTTCCAGAGCTTACGCATGATTTTTTTAAGAGCATGCCCCCTGTTCGTTATTAGGAAATTGCGTAGGTTACAGGTCCCCGTGATATTGCAACTTTTAAGAGCTTATACAAGCAGGTAAAACGTTTAAAGAAATGCAAGTTTTATACAGATGATTGGAATGGATTTTCAGCTATTTTGCCTAAGAGAGGACGTGTGATTAGCAAATCGCATACGATAACAGTAGAGCAAAACAACTCAAATACCAGACATTATCTTGGGCACATGACTCGACGACCGAAAGTGGTGTCAAAATCTGAGAAAATGTTAAGGTTCAAGAGTAGATTAGATTGATTTTCTAGCCCAATAAGGTAGGATATATCAATGAAAAATAGATACATAAAAAATACCCATATTTCTGAATCCCAATTTAGGAAAATTTTACG
>JAITDB010000084.1 GCA_031282785.1 Holosporaceae bacterium | reverse complement strand
CGTAAAATTTTCCTAAATTGGGATTCAGAAATATGGGTATTTTTTATGTATCTATTTTTCATTGATATATCCTACCTTATTGGGCTAGAAAATCAATCTAATCTACTCTTGAACCTTCTCTTTTTCTAAATCGTATGAAGCTCAAGTTTTGAGAAATCCCCTCTGGTAAGGGAAAACCTTTTATTCTACAATGACGCTTTGGATATAACGGTGGTAAGAATGCGTTTCGATGAAAAAATTTATGAAAATGCCAAATCCTGGCCCTTTGAAGAAGCTCGCAAGCTGGTAACACGGGAGAGCGTTCGACAAAAAGGATTCGCTCTACTGGAGACCGGCTACGGTCCCTCTGGACTGCCGCACATTGGCACCTTCGGAGAAGTCGCTCGCACATCCTATGTGTTGCACGCCTTCGAGTGTCTGACGGGTCTGCCGGGAAAAATCTATGCATTTTCAGATGATAGAGACGGTCTACGCAAAGTTCCCTATAATATTCCCAACAAGGCCATGGTGGCTCAATATCTGGGATATCCGTTAACGGAGGTTCCGGATCCTTTCGGCTGTCACGCCAGTTTTGGTCATCATAATAATAACAAATTGCAGGAGTTTTTGGATTCGTTCGGATTCAAGTATAAGTTTCAGAGTTCTACCGACTGGTATAAAAATGGTCGTTTCAATGAGGTACTGCTGAAGGTCCTGCAGCATCATGAGGAAATACTGGAAGTGATGCTGGCCAGTCTACGGGAAGAAAGAGCCGCTACATACAGTCCGTTTTTGCCGATTTCTCCGAAAACCGGCAAGGTACTGCAAGTCGCCATCGAAAAATATGACGTAGACGCCGGTACTGTCGTATTTCGCGACGAAGACGGCTCGCTGACTGAAGTGCCCGTCACAGACGGCCATTGCAAAATGCAGTGGAAAGTCGATTGGGCTGCACGCTGGGTGGCCATCGGCGTGGATTACGAAATGGCTGGAAAAGATCTCATCGATTCGGTGAAGTTATCGTCGAAAATCTGCCGCATTCTCGGCGGAACTCCTCCGGAAGGATTTAATTATGAGCTGTTTTTGGATGAAGAAGGCAAAAAAATCTCAAAATCCAAGGGAAACGGCATTGGTATGGACGAATGGCTCCGCTACGCACCTCAGGAGAGTCTTGCAAATTATATGTTTGCGTCTCCGAAAAGTGCTAAAAAACTATATTTTGACGTCATTCCGAGACAAGTGGATGACTATACCTCCCATCTGAAAAATTATGAAATCCAGGAGGACAATAAACGCGTAGACAATCCGGTCTGGCACATTCACGCTGGGAATCCGCCGAAAAGCGAGTCGGATATATCTTTTTCGCTACTGCTGAATCTGGTGAGTGTCTGTAACACAGATGACAGCAGCGTTCTCTGGGGATTCATTCGTAAATACAAAAACAATGCAACTCCGGAAAATATGCCGTTTTTGGATAAACTGGTCACCTACGCCATAAATTATTACCAAGACTTCATAAAAAATAAGAAAATTTTCGTGGTTCCCAACGATGCTGAAAAAACTGCTCTCGCTGATCTACTGGCTGAGCTGAATAAATTCCAAGGCGACGAAGACGTATCCGTCATACAAAACGCCGTCTTTGAGGTCGGCAAAAGACACAATTTTGCGGATTTAAAATCCTGGTTTAAGGTCCTCTACAAGCATTTATTTGCTCAGGATGAAGGACCTCGCATGGGAACTTTTATCGCTCTCTATGGCATCACCAACACCCAAAAATTAATAGAGGAAGCCCTAAAAAGATGAAACTTTCGCCGCAAAAATTACGTCAGATCGCCGAATGGTTCTCCGAAGCCGGCATTTCTGATGTAATTGCAGAGCAGGAAGTCTCGAAAAAGAATAAAAAAACGATCTCAACTCTGGCGGAATTAAAAGCAGTGATGTCGAAGGTCAATATTCCCATGAAGGAGTGCGCTCTCAATATGGTTTTCGGAGTCGGAAACGAAAACGCCGATATTTTATTTGTGGGAGAAGCTCCGGGAGCAGAAGAAGACAAGCAGGGCATACCGTTTGTGGGTCAGAGCGGTCAACTGCTGGACAAAATAATGAACGCCGTCGGACTGGACCGCACTAAAGTATACATTACCAACATATTACCCTGGCGTCCGCCGGGAAACCGCACGCCCACAACAGAAGAAATGACTCTGTTCCGTCCCTATGTACTGAAACACATTGCACTAATAAATCCGAAAATAGTTGTATGCCTAGGAGGAACTGCTTCAAAAACTCTGCTGCAAACCAACGATAGCTTGTCGCAGCTGCGCGGGAGGCCTGTCAGAATCGCTGAAATTTCTGCGGAAATCTTTGCGACATTTCATCCGGCGTATCTGCTACGCTCTCCGTCCCAGAAGAGAGAAGCCTGGAGTGATTTTTTGCATATAAAATCGCTGTTATCAGCACAACATTGATCAATCGCGACGTTATGGACGAAATTCAGATCTTGAGCCCAGGATGATTGACTTGCAAGAAAAGCCTAAATTATTTGTTGCAATCTAACCACATTGCTTTAAAATTCCCATAGCGATAATTGGAGGATTATATGGACGAAGAAAAACGCAATATGTTTTTGTTTTTTGCGATTTCAATGGCGATAATGTTGGGGTATTCTTATTTTTTCGAAAAGCCGACGCCTGCACCTGTAACAGTAAGCACATCGGTGGTGGATAATTCTGCGGCAAACGCTCCGGTTTCAGCGCAAAAATCCGAAGCCGCGGGAAAAAATATGCTGAGCAGCAACGAGTCAGCACACGACGATGAACCTGTGCACGAAATAGCCATCGATACCCCAAGTATAGGTGGCATTCTATCGTCCTGCGGATTGAAAATAGACCATATTCTCCTGAAAAATTACGAAAATGACTCCAAGTGCGCCCCGGATTCAAAAAAATCGACCTCAGATCCGGAAAAATCGACAAAGGTTTCGATTTTCGGAGAGCAAAAAAACGCATACTACTCGGCCGTTGGCTTGTATTCGGACGACAAATCCGTGCTCCTGCCGGACGAAAACACTCACTGGAAAACAGACGCTCAGACCTTATCAGAAAATTCTCCCATCGTGCTGACCTGGGACAATAAAAACGGCCTGCTGTTCGAAAAGCACATATCCATAGACAGCAATTACGTCATAACCGTGGTGGACAAAGTCAAGAATTACGGAGACCGCGCCGTCACGCTGCGCTCCAGAACACTGATACACCGAGAATTCGCCAAACCCTCCGATAGCACAATGACTTTTTACGAAGGCCCGCTGGGTTATTTGGACGGAAAATTGAAGGAAATCAGCTATGAAGACATCAGCAAAGCCGGTCAGATAAAACACAATACCAAGGGCGGATGGTTCGGCATCACAGATAAATATTGGCTAGTAGCGTTTATCCCTGACCAAAATGTCGATTGCGACGTTTCTTATAGACATTCTGTCCGAGATAACACAAAAATATATGAAGTGGAAAGCCTTGGAAATGCGATACAGGTCGCTCCATCGTCTGAAATATCACTGACCAACAATTTATTCGTGGGAGCTAAAGAAATTAAAACCCTCGATTTGTACGAAGAGAAACTCGGTGTGAAACATTTCGACCTCGCCATAGATTTCGGCTGCTTGTACATCATGACGAAACCCCTACTCTACTCCCTCGCTTTTGCTAAAGATATATTGGGCAACATGGGCCTAGGGATCCTGCTCATAACACTGCTTATCAAACTGCTACTACTGCCGTTTGCCCATAAATCCTATAAATCCATGAACCGCCTGAAAGAAATTCAGCCGAAAATTCAGTATCTGCAGAAAAAATACGCCGACGACAAAGTAAAACTCGGTCAGGAAGTGTCAGAGCTGTATAAAAAAGAAAAAATAAATCCAATGGGAGGATGTTTGCCATCGCTGATTCAGTCACCGGTGCTATTTGCGCTTTACAAAGTACTGTACATATCCATAGAAATGCGCCACGCTCCGTTCATCTGGTGGATCAAAGATCTGTCGCTGCCGGATCCACTGAGTCTGTTCAATCTTTTCGGACTAATCCCGATTACTCTGCCGACATTTCTCCAGATCGGCATTTGGCCATTGCTCATGGGACTCTCCATGCTACTGCAGCAAAAAATGGGACCCAAACCAACAGATCCAGCGCAGGCCAGCATGACGCTCATACTGCCACTAGTATTCACATTCATGTTCGCCCAGCTGCCATCGGGATTGGTTATCTATTGGACATTCAGCAATATTCTGTCCATTTTGCAGCAGTACTACGTGAACAAACACTGTGTCGTCTCTTCTGAGAAGAAAGAAGAAAAACAATGATAACCCTAAAGGCGCTCTTCAGTACCGAATGTCAATTTATCGCCGGAGCAGCTTCTGTCGAACAGATTCCCCGCAACGTATTTATGCCGGAAGTCGCTTTTGTGGGAAGATCGAATGTCGGGAAATCATCGCTGATCAATGCCGTTGTCGGTCAGCGAGATTGCGCTCGCGTTTCTAAACTACCTGGCAGAACCCAACAAATAAATTTTTTTACGCTGCAGGAAAAAATTTCCATCGCCGATTTACCGGGCTACGGCTACGCTGCCGTCTCTAAAAAAACAAGACGATCCTGGGATCAGCTGATACTGGATTATCTGAGAGGGCGCCAAAACCTGCGCAGAATTTTTTTATTAATAGATTCCAGACACGGCATAAAAAAAAATGACGATGAAATCATGGACATTCTGGACGAATCCGCCGTTGTCTATCAGCTGGTACTGACGAAAATCGATAAAAATCCGCACCACACAGACATGGTCAAGCAATTGGAAGAGCAGATAGCAACTCGGGTTGCCGCTTTTCCTTATGTCATTCCGACCAGTGCTGAAAAAAAAATCGGTCTGGAAAGCGTTCAGATGGAAATGGTTGAGCTGATTAATAACCAAAGGAATTAATAGCCAAAAAAATTAATAGGTTCAAGAGTAGATTAGATTGATTTTCTAGCCCAATAAGGTAGGATATATCAATGAAAAATAGATACATAAAAAATACCCATATTTCTGAATCCCAATTTAGG
>JAITDB010000083.1 GCA_031282785.1 Holosporaceae bacterium | reverse complement strand
CGTAAAATTTTCCTAAATTGGGATTCAGAAATATGGGTATTTTTTATGTATCTATTTTTCATTGATATATCCTACCTTATTGGGCTAGAAAATCAATCTAATCTACTCTTGAACCTTTCTTTTTAAAGCTCATAGATGATGCAAGTTTCATGAGCGCTGCTACAGAATGTGCTCGTAATATCCAACAGCAGCTGCAAAGTGAAGAGGCTTCTTTCGTTCAATCGCTTGAAACATCGCTCAAGGAACTTACTCCATACATCGCCAGTAAAATCCAGCAAATCAATCAACAAGGTTACAGCGACTTTACGTTTGATAATATGGACGTAACTAATAAAATTACTCAAAAAGGATTAATAGAAGGATCCATAAAAGAAAGAGTTTATGTATCTTCCATTGAAGAAATACTTAATACGATTCTCCATATATGCGACCATTTTTTCCTGTGGAAACAAAACAATAGAGGTGATGCATTAAGTTCTTCTACTTCACCACTATGGAAAATGTCAAATTTTAGTAAATATAAGGACGAAACTACTTTTTGGAGAGAGACTCTTAAAAATTTATTTTTTGTTTCTGGAAGCACACAACCGCTGTACTTAAGACTATTCAATTGCGGGCAGTTGGGCAAAGTGCTTCGCAATTATATCGCGAGTCTTTCTCAGTACTCTCCGGAATTTCAGAGTTTCGTAGAGCTAAATAAAAACGACGCAAATTTTATTTATTCTCCAGAAGAATTGAGCGAAGCTTCTTTCTTTTCTACGTATTGATTTGATGATTTTTGCTGATTACTGAACATCGCAACTCTAGACAATTCTCTTCGCTGAGAAGTTTTCTAGAGTTGCATTTTTTTTGTTGATATTTTTCCTGCAAAAAACACTAGTTCTTATCTACTATTTATGATATGAGAAAAGGAGCTCTTGCGTAATGAAATATTTTCCGCAAGAACAAAAAGAAGCATCGCACCGGATCACCTTATAGATGTTGTGCCTGAGGATCGGCGGACCTATCGGACTCCATGGCAGAAAAATTTACAAGGTGACAGTTTCTAAGGTATAGTTATGGGAATGTAAAATGCGTCTAGTAATAGTTGAATCCCCGGCAAAGGCAAAAACCATCAATAAATATCTGGGAAAGGATTACACAGTGATGGCCAGTTACGGTCATATCCGAGATTTGCTGGCTAAGAACGGCAGTGTCAAGCCGGAGGATAATTTTTCCATGACCTGGGAAGTCAGTTCCAGCGGAGCAAAATGCATTCGCGAGGCTTCCAAGCTATTGAAATCCTGCGATGAGCTTCTGCTGGCCACGGACCCTGATCGCGAAGGAGAAGCCATTTCCTGGCATCTAAAGGAAGTGCTGGAAGAAAGCTTGAAGGTACCGGTCAAGAGAATTGTTTTCCATGAAATTACCAAGAACGCCATAAAAGACGCGATTGCTCATCCGCGAGACATCGACAACAACCTGGTAGACTCATATTTGGCTCGTCGTGCACTGGATTATCTGGTGGGATTCACGCTTTCTCCGATTTTGTGGCGAAAACTTCCCGGAAGTCGGTCTGCTGGCAGAGTGCAATCGGTGGCGCTGCGCATTATTGTCGATAGAGAAGTCGAAATAGAGGAGTTCGAAACCCGAGAATACTGGACTCTGGAAGCAAAATTCATAGCCAAAAACAAAAAAATATTTTCGGCGAAACTCTCGCATTTTAACGGAAAAAAATTGGACAAATTCGCAATAGAAAATCAGACGCAAGCTCATGACATGAGGAACGTTCTGCTTTCCCAGGATTTTTCTGTAATTACCGTAGAAGAAAAGGTTGTGAAGCGGAATCCGGCCCCGCCGTTTATAACATCGACGCTGCAGCAGGAGGCGTTCCGCAAACTGGGATTTTCCGCCAAAAAAACCATGCAGCTGGCGCAAAAATTGTACGAAGGCGTAGATGTCGGCGGCGAAACCATCGCTCTCATCACATATATGAGGACCGATAGTATAAATTTATCGAAGGAAGCCATTGAAAAAATTCGAAATTTGATATCCAGCAAGTACGGAAAAGATTTTTTACCGTCCACGCCACGGCTTTACAAAACAAAAGTGAAGAACGCCCAGGAAGCTCATGAGGCCGTTCGTCCTGTTGATGCCGATATTACTCCGGATCTACTGCGCGGAAAAATTTCCTCTGATCTGCATAGACTGTATACTTTGATATGGAAGCGTGCTGTGGCGTCTCAGATGTCTTCTGCCGAATACAATCAGGTGCAGGCGGATATTGCTGATACTCTAACGGCAAAAAATATATTCCGAGCTGTTGGCAGTACGCTCAAATTTGAGGGATTCCTCCGAGTGTATGTGGAAGGAAAAGACGAGGCGGAACACTCGGACGAAGAAGAAGTCGAGGGAATGCTTCCGCCATTGGCCAAAAATGACGCAGTTGGGACCAAAAACATCGATGCCTGTCAGCATTTTACAGCTCCGCCGCCACGTTTTTCCGAGGCGAGTCTTGTAAAGAAGCTGGAGGAGCTGGGTATTGGTCGTCCGTCCACCTATGCCAGCATTTTGCAGGTTCTCCGAGACAGAGGATACGTCAAACTTGAGAATAAATGCTTTGTACCGGAAATTCGTGGCAGACTGGTCACTTCGTTTCTCATGAGTTTTTTCGATAAATATCTGGAATATGGTTTTACGGCAGACATGGAACAATCACTGGACGACATCTCCAACGGCAACAGGCCGAAATTGGATCTGCTGAAGGATTTCTGGAGCGGTTTCTGTAGTTATGTTAGTAATACGAAGGAAATTACCATATCCAATGTCATAGACCGTCTCAACGAAACACTGGG
>JAITDB010000088.1 GCA_031282785.1 Holosporaceae bacterium | reverse complement strand
ATAAAAAGCTAAAAATAATTACGTCCATTGCAGTAATTGCACTGATATCGATTCCTATTTTTTTGAAAAACGAAAAGCAGCCTTTGGAAATAGTGACCGTTAGCAACGGCATGGGCATAAAAACATCTCTGGTGCAGGTAAACAGCGAAGACGTAATATATATAAGAAGCAAATTCAAAGGCGCCGGAGTCCGCTGCAATCCTCCTGAGCAACATGGGATTTCTTTGGTGGCCTGTTGCATGCTATTCGATGAAATCAATGGCTTATCACGGGAAGAAACCACCGAAAAAAAAATCGATCTCGGCATTCACGAATTTTCTACGTTCGCAAATGATGAAGATTTTTGTTTTCACTTCTATATTACCAAAGATAAAATAATCGATGCATTGACGTTTTTGTCTCATGCTTTTTCTGATATGAATTTTTCCAGTTCGTATTTGGAATACGTCAAGAAGCTCTATCCGAGTATTCAAGATGTAGAAACCAGTATACCGCAGGAGCTATTGCGGCAGCGTCTTTGGAACATGCTGTATCAGAACAGCGTGTACGGCATGTGCGACACCGGCAGCTCACAGTCTATATCCAGCATAACTACGAAGGATGTCCAGGATTTCGTCAGGAACACTCTGCGACGAGATAATCTGGAAGTGGTTTTTGTAGGAAAAATTTCTCGATTCGAGATCGATGATTATCTGAAAATTTTATTTGCCGGACTTCCAGAAGCAAAGGAAAAAAAATCCGATCCCATGACACCCACTGCCGATTTATCCGAGGAAACCGAAGCAGTAATAATTCGTCCTGGCATGCGTGACGTCGTGTGCACAATGACCGGCATACGCATCGACCAACTCTCAGACATGGAAAAAGCAGCACTCTACGTAATTATCGATAGCTTGTTTAATTCAAGAACCGGAGACTTCTGCCAAGGACTGCGCAAAAGAAATATTGCTTATGATATCTCCTACGAAATGGTCCAAGGAGATATGTCGAACGTGTTTTCCGTCTCGGCCTGTCTGGATAAAAAAGATCTGGAAAGCTATAAAAAATATTTGGACGAAAAATTCGCGGAATATCAAAAAATATTGGATCTAAAAGCATTGGGAAAAACCAAAAATTATTTTATAAAGATATCCAACAATGGTTTTAAATCTCTGAAGAATCTAGCCGAAAAAATAAAAGACGCAGCCCTTCCCTTTGATGAAATAACAGAAGAAATTCTCGAAAAGGTATCGCAGAAATTATTCCAGAAATCACTGCAGCGAACTGTCATAATTGGAGACATTTCATAGAATTAGACTCCATAGTCATTAAATTCGTTGCCATTATGCATCTCATTAGCTCTGAAATAATAGTTTTTCGTACTTAAAGACAGTGACGGTAGATTAAGCAAGTTACATTATGCTATCATGAATCGAAAACTTACCTCATGTGCTATTGAGCAGAGGGGAAAATAAGCAAGAGTCTCGACGGTATCGACGAATAACGGTGAAAAAGATTCATCAAGTGGTCTTAAGTTAAGAATAAATTAATAAAAAAACGCTATGGTTTTATGATGAAAATACATTTTGTTTGCTCCAACAACACTAAATCCAGAGATGCCTTTGATTGCATGGTGAAAATCTATGGCCAAGCAGAACTGAATAACGCTGACTGCATTGTTGTTTTGTCCGGAGACGGCATGGTTCTGAGGATATTTCACGAAACGGCAGGAATGGGAATCCCAGTGTACGGCATGAACAGAGGAGGCATAGGTTTTCTCGCCAATACATATCGAACAGATAATTTAATCGAAAGAATAAACAATGCTTTTCCGCAGAAAATTCATCCCATAAGAATATTGGCAGAAAGAGATAACGGCAAGACTTTCGATACCATAGCGATAAATGAGCTGTATCTTCTGCGAGAGACTCACCAGACCGCCAAAATTAAAGTAAAAGTCGACGGAGTTCTGAGAATGCCGGAATTGGTATGCGATGGCATTATCGCAGCAACGTCCACTGGCAGTACGGCCTATAATTATTCGGCCAACGGTCCTATAATACCGCCCGGATCACAGATGATGGCTCTCACGCCTATAAGTCCCTTTCGACCACGCGGTTGGAGAGGTGCGCTGCTCTCGTCAGACACGGTTTTGGATCTGGAAGTGATCGATCATGCCCAAAGACCAGTCTGCGCAGTGGCAGATTACGCCGAATTCAGAGGCGTATCAAAAGTCCGAGTATATGAAGAAAAAAATATGACCCTGGTTTTATTATTCGATGAAGAAAGCAAATTACAAAAAAAAATTCTCGAAGAGCAATTTGCTACATAAAAAAAATCTTACGAGTGGCGTATGGAATATGTATTATTATCGCAGCTGATTACCTTGATTATGGGAGCGATTCTAGGCCGAAAACTCGAATTCGAAAAATATAAATATTATGTGCCCATATCATCGCTGATAACGGCGATTTTTTCTGTGGCGCTTTTTATTGGACAGATAAAAAATCCGTCAGTTAGCACTCGGAATTTGCATGATTGGTTTGTCGTCGGAAATATACAATGTTCGCTGGGAATTTTATCCGATTCGTTGAGCATAATTATCGGTTGCGTTGTATCCATTGTAACGGCAATGACAAATTTTTATTTCATCGCGTATCTAAGAAAAAATGCTCACATATTTTTGCTTTACGGAAATGCATTGTCGTTTGCTACGATTGTTTTTGCAACAGCAAATGGACTGCTGCTGGCGTTTATCGCTCT
>JAITDB010000114.1 GCA_031282785.1 Holosporaceae bacterium | reverse complement strand
TTTCCTAAATTGGGATTCAGAAATATGGGTATTTTTTATGTATCTATTTTTCATTGATATATCCTACCTTATTGGGCTAGAAAATCAATCTAATCTACTCTTGAACCTAATTTTTTTGCATAAATCTAAAATCGACAGCAGGATCATTGAATTATAAAACAATATTAGTGTTTACACTGCTGTAAATAAATATGTTCCTTTCTATCTTTTAATTTCATATTTTTTCTGATATATAATATTGATTTGATTCGTTAGTAATATGCGAATCAAGATGTTTTGGTCACCTCTTGGGTGTTAGGAGTTGTTGTGCAGAGGCCGTTGTCAATAGCAGATTCCTAGGGGTATACCCATTGGTGCTTTAAATTATAATTATACGGAGGAAAAAGTGCCCAAACTAAAGACAAAAAGTTCAGCGAAGAAGCGATTTAATTTCACCGCTTCGGGAAATATTATAGCTCAACCTGCCTATAAAAGGCATAATCTGAGAAAGCGTTCCCAGAAAATGAAAAGACAAACTCGGGGAACAATGGTTTTAAGCCCTTCAGATGTTAAAAACATCGTCAAATATATGCCTTACAGATAGGGAGAAACGCAATGTCGCGAGTAAAAAGAGGCGTAACAGCACATGCACGTCATAGAAAAGTATTAAATCTTTCCAAAGGGTATCAGGGATGTTCCAGTACCTGCTATCGTTCTGCTCTGGAGAGACTAGAAAAAGCCATGCAATATGCTTACAGAGATAGACGCAATCGCCGAAGAGATCTTCGTGAACTTTGGATCGTAAGAATAAATGCCGCAGCACGTGAGCACGGATTAAAATATTCTCAGTTTATACATGGATTATCAAAGGCAAATATATCTCTGGATCGTAAGGTCCTATCGGAGTTGGCCATAAATAATAAATTAGCGTTTGCCGAGATCGTGCAGAAGGTAAAAGCGGTTCTTGCTTAGTTATGGGTAAACCGTTTGGAGGAACGCATGGAAAATAAAATTTGCGAGTTACCAGAAGGATACGAGCCATCTGATGACGAAGAATTCATGAATGACTACCAGCGAGAATACTTTAGACGCAGACTGATTCGTTGGAAGGAGGATCTGACAAAGGACAACGAGGAAGTTATAAAGTATTTGAGGGAGGAAGGCAAAAGTTGCACCGATTCCATCGACAGAGCCACCACGGAAGCCGATTTGGCCTACGAGCTTCGCAGCAAAGAAAGAGCTCGGAAATTAATTAGTAAAATAGATGATGCTCTGGGGCGCATAAAAAATTGCACCTATGGCTACTGTGAAGAAACCGGCGAGCCAATTTCTCTGAAAAGGTTGCAGGCTCGTCCAGTGGCCACACTCAGCATTGAGGCGCAGGAACGTCACGAGAAGCAGGAGCGCGTCCAGAAGGACGAATAGTAAGGTAAATAAGTAGTTATGGAGTGAAGTATGTCCGAGGAAATCGAAAGTGATAGCCAAAAAACTGAAGATAGCTTAGATAATGCGCTTTCCCGAGTGGGATATTCAAAAAAAAGTTTCAAGGAAGATATTCGCTTCCTGACTATATTTTTATTGGTATTTGCGAGCATTAGATTTTTTGTTTATGACTATTTTATTATTCCTTCTAGTTCGATGGTGCCGTCTTTGCTCATAGGTGATATGCCTCTGGTGGAAAAATGGGCTTACGGTTATAGCAAGCATAGCATTTGGTTTAGTCCGAATTTTTTTTCCGGAAGAATTGGTAGTGCGCGTCCTAAGCGGGGCGAAGTCATTGTTTTCAAGGCTCCGGAGGACAACGACACCAATGTTATTAAGCGTGTCATAGCTATTCCTGGCGATAGAGTCAGTGTGAAAGATGGTATAATCTGTGTGAACGGAATCGAGGCGCGGATCACTTTCCAAAAAAGAATGATCTACCATGACATAAAACAAAAAACGCATCATGAGCTGGTCGTCTATGAGGAAAAGCTTCCGTTGTCAGATGCTCCAGTGCATACCGTCGCTTATTTTGAGCCGGCAGGAAATTCCGAGGTGAATCATTTTGCCGAGCAAACGGTTCCGGAAGGATATTATTTTGTTATGGGCGATAATCGTGACTTTTCCAAAGATTCCAGATGTGGACTCGGTATGGTACCGGAGGAAAATCTGATGGGAAAAGCCGTACGAACCATCTATTCCATAGATAATGGCGTAAAATTGTGGGAACCTTGGCTATGGTTCCAAAATATAAGATATAGTAGAATTTTAAAAAAAATAATCTAGATGGATAATGTACTTAAACTACAGGATATTATTGGATATAAATTTACAGCCTATGATATGATTTCGGTGGCATTGTCTCATCCGGGAAAGAAAAAACACGGAAAAGATTTTTCCAGAAGATTCGAAAAATTAGAATTTCTCGGAGATCGCGTTCTAGGGCTCTCTTTGGCAGATTTTGTGTACAATAATTTTCCAAACGACTCAGAAGGAGAACTAGCTCTGAGAATTGCATCTCTTGCAGGCACAGATTTCTTGATAAAGTTGGCGAAAAAAACAAAAATCATAGATTGCTTTTCCATTCCCAAAGATTTTTTTGTTTCTCTCAATAAAAATTCTTCGTCCATTGCAGACATGATGGAAGCGGTGTTCGGAGCGATATTTTTGGACTCCAACTTTGAAACAGCCAAAAAAATAATTGTGAATTTGTGCGGAAATGATATTTACAGAGTCGTCCATAAAACCAAAGACGCAAAAACTAGATTGCAGGAACTGGCGCAGGCAAAAAATTCCGAGCTTCCTTCCTATCGCATGATAAAAATGACTGGAGAGCCTCACGATCCGATCTTTGAAATAGAAGTTTCTGCCTGTGGAAAATCTTCCATTGGTTATGGCGTATCCAAAAGAAACGCCGAACACGATGCTGCCGAAAAAATGATGGAAATTTTGGAGCATCAGGAATAAATTGCTGTAATATTTTTTTTAGGTTCAAGAGTAGATTAGAGAGGAGATTTTCTTAGCCTACTTAACAACAATTTATAAATATTTTCATGCCTATGATTAAAACGCCATTCGGTCTCCTTCAAGTGTAGATAGA
>JAITDB010000107.1 GCA_031282785.1 Holosporaceae bacterium | reverse complement strand
TAAAATTTTCCTAAATTGGGATTCAGAAATATGGGTATTTTTTATGTATCTATTTTTCATTGATATATCCTACCTTATTGGGCTAGAAAATCAATCTAATCTACTCTTGAACCTATTTTTTTTCAGGATACTAACATATGTCGTTTTATTAAAATTTACAAACGGAGCAACGTAATAGGATCCGTCTTCCTCTTTAATAATTTTTCCCACGGGAATTTTATCACGAAAGACATTACCGTATCCAGAGGTTTCAGCGATGTCACCTTCGTCGATGGAATTATCTTCATAGATCATGGATACTTTTAGAGTGCTCGTATTATCGCCGGACACAATTGCATTGACCATGTCATTACCTATCTTTACCGGCACGTTGGAATTCGTATCGGTGATGAGCATGACCTTGCTCCAGTTCTGATCGACCTCCACGATTCTGCCTACCAGTCCGTTGACATTGACTACGACGTCGTCTAGCGATACGCCATCAATCGCACCGACATCCAGCACAAACGATCGCACATAGTCGTTGGAAAAAGATCGCAGCACTCGTGCAACATGGACATCGCTACCTACATCGTTTTTTAGGGAAAGCATTTGTCGTAGTTCGTCATTCTCTCTTTCCAAATGAGTTAGCTCGTCAATTTTATGCTGCAATTTCAGATTTTCTCTCTTTAAATTCGCAATGATTTCGCCGGCATCGCCAAAAATGGTCCAGCGAATGTGATCGATGTCGCTCTGCAGATTTTCTGCAAATTTATCTGCATAAACGGCTATCGATGTGCAAAAACTGCGCACGGCATCTGCAAAATTATTTTCCAGTACCGAATGCAGTGCAAAAATAATCAGCACATAAAGAAAAAATTCCCCGACGGAATTTTTTCTTCTGAATTTTCTCAAGAAATTGGACGGACTGCTTTTTAATTCATCTAATTTCCTTGTTTTTTTTACCATAAAGTATTCCGCTATCGCTAATCCCGCGATTTACCAAGGAATCTCAACAGAGACAAGAAAAGATTTATGAAATCCAAATACAGCATAAGCGCGCCTATAATGGCTTTTTTTTCGCCAATTTCAGGATGATCAGATTGCAGATAGTAGCTTTTTATGCGCTGCATATCGTAGGCGGTTAGTCCTGTGAACACTATTACGCCGATGGCAGATATTATGAACGACGTCATGCTATTCATGAAGAAAAGATTTACAAATCCGGCTATGATGATACCCACAAGACCCATAAGCAAAAAGGATCCCCAGCTGGTGAGGTCTTTTCCGGTTGTGTATCCGTAGATTACCATCGATAAAAACATAGACGACGTGACAAAAAACGTAACAACCAAACTGCTAGACGAAAAAGACGCAACGACCACGGACAATAAAAATCCGAGCATGGCTGCATAGACGAAAAACAACGCTCTTGCTCTGTCTACGGATATGCTGTTTATTTTTGCTCCCAGATACATAGCTATGCCCAAGGGCACCAGCGAGAGTAGCATGGAAGTTCCGCGACTGGTCGCCAAAAATAATACAAATGCATCTGATAAACTCATTATATAAGCAACGACAGCTGTTATCAGCAGTCCGGCAGACATGTGCGAAAAAACATTTTGCATATATTTACGTAATCCGGCATCCACAATGCGTGTAACGTCGACGTAAGATCGTTTCGCTTCTATTTTCATATTATAATTCTCCACTCTAAAACTGTCCTGATTGTAATTATGCAAGAAATTCGTGATTTTGTCCATATTAATGAGCTTATCATCCTATGGATTTAAAAAAAGAGACTGTTAAAATGGAGTTTGTCCTGAGGTACAAACGATTCAGAATCAAGACTCTTTGGATTTCAATAGTCTCTTATGCAGCAATTTCGATTAAGGTTTTCGGGTTATCACCAATATACCATTGGTGGATTTTTTACTTACAGCCTCTTCGCCGTGTCCTAGTTTGTAGAGTAGAGTTTCTAGTTCTATGTTTGTAGAGTCTCCCTCTTCGGCATAATCTGACCAGCAAAGATACTTTTTCAACTGAAATCTTGCAGTTATGCCCAATATATTTTCGAAATCTCCTTCTTTTGTGGTGCTATAGGTGGAATCAAAGTTGAGAGCTATGTATTCCTTATGATATGTCAATATATCGACGAATTGCGTAGGCTTAACGATATTATTTCTTCTCTGGAAAAATACTGTATTAGTATCGGTTAGTATCAGTTTTCCTCCGACTTTCAATAATCGAGATATGCCACTGGAATGTCCATTACTGCTTATATCTAAAAATTTGGACGTTGACCAATCTGTAATTATCAAATCCAGCATACCTTGTTGGATTTTCTGACGCATTTGCTCTTTGGGAACACCTATCAATCGAGCAAACCACGATGGCATTGCGATATTATCTTTGACGAAAAATTCTTTATATCGATACCATGACGGACACGTATCTGTCACAGTATTATCCTCGGCCTCAGCTACGTGCAAAATTGTCGTTGGGGCCAAATTTATTTTTCTTAGTTCTGCTTCATAGCTTCCATCGCGTAATTTTTCATATCCTATATCGCCGCTTATGTGTGGTGCTGATCCGATCCTCAGGATTTTGAAATCTGTGCAACCAGCGATCTGCAGAAAAGATACCATCAGGAAACACAGTACTATTTTCCATACTTTCATAATAATTCTCCTTTTTTATAACCACTGATCGCGTTATAGCAGATATTTTTACAGAAACAAAGATTTTCTCACGTATTTATCTAAAATTTTATTGGTTTTTTTCGTGGCAGAAATCCAAAAAAATAGCTGTACAGAATTGGGAAATTTTATAATTTTTTGGTTATTTTTTTAGAAATTTTTTAGGATCTATCAATTTTTTATTTTTCATGACTCCGAAAAACAACTGAGGCTCAGAGACATCTCCGGTACTGCCCACGGTTCCGATTACATCTCCGGCGTTTACGGTCTTGCCCTCCTGGACATTGATGTCTTTCAGATGGGTATAGAACGTTGTCAATCCGCTGTCGTGCTGAATGACTACGACGTTTCCAAAGTCTTCGTCGGATTTACTTTCGGCGCGAATTACGGTGCCGGAGTCGGCTGCTTTTACCTTTGTGCCAAGAGCGGCTTTTATGTTTATGCCGTCATTGGAGACTCCGTTGTTCACATCTCCGAATTCGGCAATAATTTTTCCTTTCAGAGGCCATTGCAATTTTTCATCGGAGGATTTTTTTGGAGATGCTTTTGTCTCTTCCTTAATTATTTTTGGCTTAGATAATTCCTGCGCCTGTTTTTTTGATTCGGGAGTTTCGGCATCGAGCATTTTTTCGAATTCTTCCATGACTGCGTCTTTTTCGATTTCCGGAGGTTTTTTATT
>JAITDB010000045.1 GCA_031282785.1 Holosporaceae bacterium | reverse complement strand
GGCGTAAAATTTTCCTAAATTGGGATTCAGAAATATGGGTATTTTTTATGTATCTATTTTTCATTGATATATCCTACCTTATTGGGCTAGAAAATCAATCTAATCTACTCTTGAACCCTCTTTTATTGCTAGAAAAACAGGGGCGAAAATAATATCTTCTGGATCTGCGACGTTTTTTATTGCTTTGGTATAGAGGTATGAGCTAAAAAAACGCAAGGCTTGTCTGTGTCTGTATTTGAATATCAGATCGCCAACGGAAGCAAAGATGTCGCGCAGCGAACATGCCTGGTCTACTTTACATATGAGAGCACACATCATTTCATTTTCTTCATTACTGCTTATATGCTTCCATTGCCTGAATAGTAGCTGTCGAAAATATTCAGCAGATGCATTTGTCAGGTCGAGATATTCTCTTAAGAGAGAAGTTATGGTTGCGCTGGAAATTGACAGAAGTTTCCAAAATTCCTCATCTGATATTTTTGCGATTTCGCACAGCAGATATTTCGATCTGAACAGCTCATTGTCCGAAAGATTCAGCGGAGGAATAAGGATCTCGGCTATCGCCGTGGAACTACTATCCAAAAGATCCGGCGAGGGAGTACGACACCCGATTGTCGCCGTGGAACTACTATCCAAAAGATCCGGCGAGGGAGTACGACACCCGATTGTCGCTGTGGAACTACTGTCCGAAAGATCCGACCTTGAAGTAAAACTCCCGCTTGTGCTCATGGAACTACTGTCCGAAAGATCCGGCGTTGGTATAAGACACTCGACTGTCATCACAGAACCACCGACTGTCAAAAACAACAATAACTTTGCATATTTTTTCATTTTTTTTTGTTTCCTATTTGTTTTTAACATGTTTCAATATAATATTATGTTTTAGCATAAAAGCCAAATTTTGCAAGTTATAAGTTGATTGGCACAGACACTCTTGGATAGTTATTATAAATAGTATAGAATTCTTTTTGTTAATTAAATTTGAGATATGTGGCAGTGAGTGATGAAATAACTTCAATATTGCAAGAAATAAATGAAGAATTGAAACATGACCAACAATTGGCATTTTTCAAAAAACGTATGAAGAAGATTCTTTGGGGAATTGGGCTTATCGTCGCCTTTATATTGGCCTATTCTTCCTGGTACACGCGTAGACAGAGGCATATGGAGGACATAACCAATGCTCTCATAAGCCTGAGTCAAGCTCCCGGAACCAAGAACGATCTACTGTTGCAGGAACTCCTCGACAATGCACCAGCAGAACTAAAACCGATTTTGCTAATCATAAAATCCGGAAAACAAATGATGAGAGGAGAATTTTCCGAAGAAAATCTTACTCCACTGCTGGAGTTATCCCGCAAAAGTGGCGTCGACATAATTTGGAAAGATCTGGCGATTCTGATATACGCTTCGTATCCGGTTGGCGATCCAGAGGAGCTCATAAAGCTGCTCGACCCTCTGACTCAGGAAAATCGTCCGTTTCACTTCATGGCACTGGAATTAATCGGCATGATCAAAGAAAATAATGGAAAACACGATGAAGCACTGGAAATTTTCAACAAAATAATTAATCATAAAAACGCTCCAGATACATTGAAAAATAGAATATCAATTATATCTAACTATATCCGCAACACTAGAGGAAAATAAAATGAACACAAAATATACGAAAATCATAAATTCACAATTGAAATTATCTGGCTGTGTTCTTGCCGCGCTTGTGCTGCTGTTGAATGGATGCTCCCAAAAAGAAAAACTGAGCGGTAAACGAGAAGATATAATTACGTCAACCGCTGCTGCGACCATAGAAAATGATAAAAGCCCGGTGATACTGGATAAAGAAGAACTTTTGAATAAAGACATGCCTCAGCCATTTTTATGTGCCACTCACTGCCCTGCGCCTCTGAAACTTGCGTTATCCGGCCATGAGATATGGTCGGCGAGTCTGGATTTCAAAAACGGCAAAACGCTAAAAATTATTTCTGCGCCAGTAATAGCCGAAGAAAAAATTTTCTGTATCGACGCCGCCGGCATAGTCTATGCTCTGGGACAGCAAAACGGCCAAAGAATCTGGAGAACTAGTGTTCTAATAAAAGGAAAAGACGGTCAGATCGGCGGAGCCATTGCCTACGAAAACGGTAAATTGATTGTTACCTCCAGTTTTTCCGAATGCTTCTCACTGGACGCAAAAAACGGGAAAATTCTCTGGCGCATAAAGCTTCCGGCTGTATGCAAAGGAGAGGGAATCACCGTTCATAACGGAAAAGCATTTGTTATGTGCGCCAACAGCAGTTTGCAGGCGATCGATATTAATACGGGAAAAATTTTATGGTCTCATTCCGGCACAATTGTAGATTCCTTGTACCTTGGCAGTGCTGGCGTGGCCATTGACGACGGTCTGGTGTTTCTGACCTATCCGTCCGGAGAGATTTTTGCTCTGCTGGAAGAGACCGGATCCGTCATCTGGGACTCAATGTTCTCGAAATTTTCTCTGACGAATTCTGCGCATTCTTTTGTGCATCCACGGACATGTCCGGTAATAAAAGACGATCTGGTGTATTTTGTCGCCTCCAACGAACAGACCCTTGCCTTCAATAAAAAGACCGGAGAACGCGTCTGGATCAGCAATTTCGGCGGACTACAAACTCCAACGGTAAATGGCAATAGTATATTCATATTTAACTCAAAATCCGAGTTGGTGTGCCTCAATAAAAATAATGGAAAACTCCGGTGGATCAGCAAGCTCGAACGCGACGTCAACGATACAGTAGATTGGTACGGCCAGATCATGATAGGTAAACACATTCTCATGCTATCGCCAACTGGAAAAGTTTCTTTTGTGTCACCGTATACGGGAAAAATCGAAAAAAGCATAACTTTGAGTCGCGGAGATAATATTTCCGTCAATCCTGTGGTTGCCAATAGCATAATGTATGTGCTCACGGACAGTGGCGAACTGGTGGCATACAAATAAATGAAAATAGCCATCATAGGAAGACCCAATGTGGGAAAATCCACTCTGTTCAACAGATTGATCGGAGAAAAAAACGCTATTGTGGGAGATCTTCCGGGCATAACCCGCGACAGAAAAATTCTAAACGCAGATCTCTGTGGCATAAAATTTTCCGCCATTGATACCCCGGGAGTCGATCCGTTTTCCAACAATGCTCTGGCGATTGGCATGAACGCGCAGTCATTGGCTGCAATTCAGGAGTCCGACGTTGTGTTTTTCGTCATTGATGCCATCGAAGGAGTAACTAACTACGACAAAGAAATAGCCTCCTGGCTGCGATCGTCTTTCAAAATTGTTGGAAATCGCACAGTAGCGCTCATAAAAAACAAATCCGAAGGGAAGAAAAATGCAGACGCCGTCGAGATTCTCGGATTCGGCGAAGGCATTGCCATATCTGCCGAGCATAATCTGGGCATGGACGATCTGTTTCAACATCTGCAATCCATTGCACCCTCCCCTACTCCTGACCATCAAGGCAATTCAGACTCGAGACTCAAAATGGCCATAGTTGGCAGACCGAACGTCGGAAAATCGACATTAATAAACGCCATCATCGGCGACAATCGCCTGCTGACCGGAGAGCAGGCAGGCATTACTCGCGACGCCATCGCGCTGGAGTACAAGTTCAAAAACCGTCCCATAACGCTAATAGACACCGCAGGACAGCGCAGAAAATCGAAAATAACCGAAAAAATCGAAACGGTCTCTGTCCAAGACGCCTGGAGATACATTCGCCAGGCAAATGTCGTGCTGGTAGTCATGGATTTGAAAAATCCGCTGGAAAATCAGGATATAAGTATTGCCAGCAGAGCCGTCGACGAGGGAAAAATCGTGATTTTTGCCTTCAACAAAAGCGATACCGTAGAAAATCCAGACGAAATTTTAAAAAACATTCAAAAAAGAGTCGAAAAAGAATTTGCGCAACTTCCTGGAGTCGCCTGTCTGTTGGTGTCGGCAAAGGAAAAAAAAGGACTCGCGAGAATATTCAATGTCTCCTTCAAATTATACGATGACTGGTGCAAACGCGTGACAACTAGCTCGCTAAACAAGTGGTTTCAGACAGCAATTGCAAAAAATCCTCCGCCTCTGGTAAACGGCATGCCCATAAAATTGAAATACATATCCCAGACCAACACGAAACCACCGACATTTGTGATATTTGCCAATCGAGCGGAACACTTGCCTGTCAGCTATGAGCGATATCTGCTGAATAATTTGCGCAATTCTCTCAATCTATACGGAATTCCTCTGCGCCTTTTTGTGAGACAACGCAAAAACCCCCATAATCCATGACCCAACAAAGTGGCAACAAAGTGGCAACAAAGTGCCAACAAAGTGTTGGATCTGTTTACGAGAGTATGCTGCTCGGGCAGCAGTTTTTAGATTACATAGACACAGCTCCATGTGGCAAATATGGTTGGCATACGATGCCGTTGGTCGTGATATAGATAAATTACTTTGGAAATGCGTGCTACTGCATAAACAGATATAGCAATTATCGTGATCAAGAGAACAAACTTTCAAAGTAATTTATCTATAGCATCAGCGCCTCCGACGGCTCGCCGGGCGATATACATGGCTCACTATGATGGTGCGTAGTATATGGCATCATCTAGAGAAGTGAATTTAATTTTGGTTCAAGAGTAGATTAGAGAGGAGATTTTCTTAGCCTACTTAACAACAATTTATAAATATTTTCATGCCTATGAT
>JAITDB010000008.1 GCA_031282785.1 Holosporaceae bacterium | reverse complement strand
CTGAACCCTATCGAACACTTCTGGAGTTGGTTAAAAAGAAAAATCAGATCATTAAAAATTAAATTCACTTCTCTAGATGATGCCATATACTACGCACTATCATGGTGAACCATGTATACAGCGCTTTTTTCTGAATGCTAGCTGTCCTTCCGCTTTGTTTTCCGCTGGTAGCGTTTAACTGTTTCCCACCTGCACAAACGTCGGAACCATATATAGCCAATACCGCCACAAGAATATAGTTTACTTTCATAGTTTTCTCCTTTTCTTTGTCACATAATACCACAAACCATTTGTGATATTGCTTAAAAGTCTAAACTAAAAATATTAACAAATAATTAAAATTGTATTTAATTTTGAATTCGTAATGTAGAATTATTGCAAGAATCGTCATTGATTTTCAAAAAGCTAAATGGTATCGCTCACCACCTGTCGTTTTTTAAACCCTAACTCCGCATCATGTTAGTATGCATATTTCTATAGGACGATAAGGATTTCAACAATCTCAGATTCTATTTTATTGGAAAATATGGAATGGTAAATGTGCATATGCCGAAATTTTGCCGGAAGCGTTTCCAAATCACATTTTTTTCTTGATTTGCAAACACTTCCCATAGTTTAAACGTTAGAAACCGTAGTCGCCCATTCCACCGCCGGCTGGCATTGGGGCTTCGGCTTTTTTCTCAGGTTTTTCGGCAACCATGCACTCGGTAGTTGCCATCAGACTGGCCACAGAGGCGGCACTTTGGAGCGCAATTCTTACCACCTTAACCGGATCAATAATGCCGGATTTGATCATGTCTGTATATTCGCCTTTTCGAGCGTCGAATCCGTAGTTGAAGCTATCGTTTTCCAGGATTTTTCCGACGATCAGAGAGGCGTCGAGTCCGGCGTTTTCAACAATCTGACGGGCCGGTGCCTGAATGGCCTTTTTGAGAATTTCGATGCCGAGGCGCTCGTCGTCATTTTTATAATTGGCATTGGCGAGCACTTTGGTGGCTCTCAGCAGAGCGATTCCGCCGCCTGGGACAATACCTTCAGCAACTGCAGCGCGAGTTGCGTTGATAGCGTCTTCTACGCGATCTTTGCGCTCTTTGACTTCCATTTCCGTAGCTCCGCCGATCCTTATGACCGCTACTCCTCCGGACAATTTCGCCAATCGTTCCTGCAGTTTCTCGCGATCGTAGTCGGAGGTAGTATCCTGTATCTGCCTTTTGATCTGATTACAGCGAGCTTCGATGTCGTGCTTGGCTCCGGCTCCGTTAACGATGGTAGTATTTTCCTTGTCGATGAGCACTTTTTTGGCATTGCCCAGCATTCTGACGTCCAGCGTATCCAGTTTAATGCCGAGATCTTCGCTGATAACCTGACCTCCAGTTAGAATGGCGATATCCTCTAGCATGGCTTTTCTTCTGTCACCGAATCCAGGAGCCTTCACGGAAGCAACTTTCAGACCGCCGCGCAGTTTGTTCACTACCAGAGTAGCCAACGCTTCGCCTTCGACGTCTTCGGCAATTATGAGCAGCGGCCTCCCAGACTGAGCAACCTTTTCCAGAATAGGCAGCATTGGCTGTAGCACTGATAATTTTTTTTCGTGAATGAGAATAAAGGCATTTTCTAGCTCGCAGGTCATTTTTTCTGGGTTAGTGACAAAATATGGCGAGCAATAGCCGCGATCAAATTGCATACCTTCCACGACTTCCAGTTCCGTCTCGAGGGATTTCGCCTCTTCAACGGTTATAACTCCCTCTTTTCCGACTTTTTCAAATGCCTTGGCGAGCATTTCACCGACAGAAGCGTCTCCATTGGCAGAAATCGTGCCGATCTGGGCGATTTCTTCGCTGGTAGAAATCTTTTTGGATGCCGTCTGCAGCATTTCCGTTACCACATGAACACCGGCATCAATGCCACGCTTTAAATCAATGGGATTAACACCAGAAGCAACCACCTTCAGAGCTTCCCTGACTATCGACTGTCCGAGAACCGTTGCCGTTGTAGTGCCATCACCAGCCAGATCATTGGCTTTGCTGGCGGCTTCCTTGAGCATCTGCGCTCCCATGTTCTCAAATTTATCCGAAAGCTCGATTTCCTTGGCTACAGTTACTCCGTCTTTGGTTATCTTCGGAGCACCGAAACTCCTCTGAATTACGACGTTGCGTCCCTTAGGTCCTAAAGTGACCTTCACGGCATCCGCTAAAGAATCGACGCCGTGTAGCATCCTGCTGCGGGCATCAACCGAAAATTTTATATCCTTCGCTGACATATTTCCCTCCTACTACTACTTACACAAAATACCTAAAATATCGGATTCTTTTAGGATGGTATATTCCTCTCCGTCTATTTTTACCTCGTTGCCTCCCCACTTGGCGAACAGGACTTTATCCCCCTTCTTCACATCTAAAGGATGTAACGTCCCGCCATCGTCTCTTACACCAGGACCAACGGCCAGAACTACACCTTCCACAGGCTTTTCCTTCGCAGTATCAGGAATAATGATACCTCCGGGAGATCTCTCCTCCTGATCCATTCTCTTGATCAAGACTCTATCTTTTAACGGTGTAAAATTCACTGTCTTAGTCATTAGTCAACTCTCCAATCATTTAATAAACTTTCAACTTATTTGCTAAGATTATTTTTTCGAAAATCGAAACCAGAAAATTTCTTTTCTGCGCGTCTATTCTCCAAAAAAACCAATAGTATTCTAGCAATTGTTAATAAAAAATACAACAGCAAAAATTATATATAATATAGTCATATTTTTTATACTCATTTTAAATAGGCCGCATCCTATCTCTTTATGTTTTTCAATTCAACATCAGAATGATCACGCAGAAATTATTTGAATCGCAAAAAATTGGGCCAGTACAAAAAAAATTTACAAAAAAAATTTACAAAAAAAACCGGCCCACAGGAGCCGGCTAAAAAATCGAGAGATATTTTTTTGCGGAGTAATTATTTTTCGGTGTAATCGGCGTCAACGACTTTTTCTTCATTACCGGACGACTGTTGTTCAGACGGTTGCGCTTCCTGAGCCGCCTTGTGTATAACTTCTCCCGCCTTGGACATCGCAGAAATGAGTTTCTCGGAGGATTGTTTTATGGCTTCGATGCCATCGCCCTCCAAAATTTTTTGCAATTCGTCAGATGCATTTTTTATGTCGTTTTTCATACCTTCTGGAATTTTTTCCGAGTGTTCTGCCAGCAATTTTGCTGCGCTATTGACCAATTCCTGGGCCATATTGCGTTCCTGGATCAGGTCTCGGCGTCGTTTATCTTCTTCGGCGTTGGCTTCGGCGTCTTTTATCATCTGATTGATCTCTGCCTCGCTCAGGCCGCCGGACGCTCGAATACTGATAGCCTGCTCTTTATTTGTAGCTTTATCTTTTGCCGACACGTGAACGATACCATTGGCGTCTATGTCAAATGTAACCTCGATCTGAGGCATACCTCTTGGTGCCGGAGGAATTCCGGTGAGGTCGAACTGTCCCAGCAGTTTGTTGTGCTCAGCGATTTCGCGTTCTCCCTGGAAGACTCGAATGGTGACGCCGCTCTGATTATCCTGGGCCGTAGAGAAAATCTGACTCTTCTTGGTAGGAATCGTCGTATTTCTCTCGATGAGGCGCGTGAACACACCTCCCAGAGTCTCGATCCCCAGCGAAAGTGGTGTGACATCCAGCAACAGAACGTCTTTTACGTCTCCTTTCAGCACTCCGCCCTGAATTGCTGCTCCGACAGCCACGACTTCGTCCGGATTCACGCCCTTATGAGGCTCTTTTCCAAAGAAATTTTTTACATATTCGATTACTTTTGGCATACGCGTCATGCCGCCCACCAGCACTACTTCGTCTACCTGACTGGCCGTGATACCCGCGTCTTTCAGAGCCGCTTTGCAAGGCTCCATGGTTTTTCTGATGATGTCGTCTACCAATGCCTCTAATTTTGCTCGGGTAAGTTTCATCGTCAAGTGCTTTGGCCCCGACGAATCCGCCGTGATAAACGGAAGATTGACCTCTGTCTCAATGGCGCTGGACAGCTCTATCTTCGCTTTTTCCGCCGCTTCCTTAAGACGCTGCAGAGCCATGCTGTCGCTTCTCAGGTCTATGCCGTTACTTTTCTTGAATTCGTCCGCCAGATAATCAATGACGCGCTTGTCGAAGTCTTCACCACCGAGAAATGTGTC
>JAITDB010000134.1 GCA_031282785.1 Holosporaceae bacterium | reverse complement strand
ATACAGAAAGAAAAATTCTATCTACACTTGAAGGAGACCGAATGGCGTTTTAATCATAGGCATGAAAATATTTATAAATTGTTGTTAAGTAGGCTAAGAAAATCTCCTCTCTAATCTATTCTTGAACCATATTTTTTATTGATACGGTGCTTTCACTCAAATTCAGGCCATGATCATGCTCCAAAATCATCGAAATTTTCGCATTGCCATGGATTGGATTTTCCGTGCGAATCCGCCAAATCAGATCCAGTTGAGGCTCCCTAGCTCTTGGTCTGCGCAAAGAGCCTAAACGGCTTGCATCAGAACAGAAAGAGCTTTTTGCGGTGAAAATATGTCGCCCGAGAAAATCCAAGTCTCATTTTTGTCCCATTGTCGCAAGCGACAGAGAATCCAATCCTTAGCAATTAAAAGTCTTCGTCGGAATCCTCGTCGTTGGACTCTTCTTCTGCGGATTCGTGTCTTGGACTTTTATCATTTTCGCTGCTTACGCTAGTGTCATCGCCTACCTGCTTTACAGACAATCTGCGGACCAATCCTCTATTTTTCCTGATGGAAAATGTACCTAGACAACCTCTATGCCTCGAGTAAAGAGAAGTTTCTGTCGTGTCGTCTTGAACAATGTTGTACAAAAGATTGCATATGTCATAGCCAATGATATCCAGCATTCCCGGAGTATTACCGTAAATTTTTTGGTACTTATTTTTGAACCTCTCCAAATCCGGCTCTCTGGAAAAAGCAAAATAAGCTCCCTGCCACCGCTCCTGAGCGGCAAATACCGACGAACTTAGAGTAAATATGTGAATATTGGTCAATTTTTCCGGATCTATAAGAGGATCTACCAAAAATACAGCTCTCTTTCCAGAATTACGAATGAATGTCTTAGCGCTTTTGCTGCTCATGCTACGATAACGAACAGTTTCCACTTCTCCAGAGTCGTTGAAGCCAGATTTGGAGGCTTCCTCGTTGATATATTGCAGCAACTGATTCCCAAGCTCGCTTTCCGGTAGCATTACAAGAAAATCTTGCAGCTTATGCCTCTTGGCATATAAAAAAATCGCGTGAATTTCATCCTGCGGAGATACGCCACAGGAAAATACATGCGCATTATTTACCTTCATATTATTGGAAAACGTAAATACAGGCGTATTTGGAAATAAAACTCCAAATTGTTTAGCCTCATTAAAAAAAACCGGTCCGATTATGGCTTTAAGATCCGTATTCTTGAATTTCTCGTACAATTCATAGCTTTTTAATTTGGGATCCGATGTATCAATGACGTGGAAATTCACGCCGCCTTCGTGGGGCTCGTTGGCAGACAGCATGCAGGCGTTCAGTATGCCGTTTCCAATTTCCTTGTGAGGACCAGATAACGGTAACAATAACAATACCTGATTGTGAGACATTTTCTGTCTTTCCACCAGTATTTTTGTGGCCTGCGAGATATCAGTAACAGCAGCTTCTTTTTTGCTTTCGGGTATCGTAAAATCTTCCTGTGATGTACAAGATACCAAAAGAAGAACAATTAACAGGAGTAATTTCGTTGCCTGATACATTTTTATCCTCCTACCATTTAACGACAATTTTACATAAATTACATACTCAGAATCATAAACCAGGTTTGTATGTCGTTGCAACTCCTATCGGAAATATATTCGACATATCGTTGCGGGCATTACATATTTTGAGTATAGCAAAATGCATTTTCGCGGAGGATACCCGTCAATCCAGAAAATTATTGGATTTCTATGAGATAAAATCCCGCATGATCTCCTGTCATGAGCACAACGAACTGAGCGAATCTGTCACAACGACACTGCGATCCGGCGAGCTGTGCGCGCTCATATCCGATGCTGGTACTCCGCTAGTGTCGGATCCGGGATATCGCCTCGTGAGCTGGTGCATACAGAACGGCATTGACGTTTTTCCCATTCCCGGAGCCTGCGCACCAGTGGCTGCCGTCAGCGCGGCCGGACTCCCAACGGATAAATTTATTTTTTTGGGATTTCCACCTTCCAGAGAAAAAGCAAAAATCGCATTTTTGAGGGATGTGAAAAATGTGTCCGCTACTCTGGTGTTTCTCGAGTCTCCCAAACGCATTGCAGACACTCTGCGACACATGCAAGATGTATTCGGAAACAGACGCTGCTGCATCTGTCGAGAGCTTACCAAGCTTTTCGAAGAAATAAAACGCGGAAATCTCTCGGAATTGACGGAATATTTTTCTCGAATCGATCCAATCGGAGAATTTACCGTCGTGGTAGCCGGCTGCGATAAAATTATTCCCGACGAAACACAGCCATATACGCTCTGCTGAAGGAAGAATTAGCGCGCAGATCCCTAAAAGAGGCCGTAAAAATAATCGCAGATTCCAGTGGAGTCAGCAAAAATACGCTCTACCAAAAGGCATTGGAAATAAAAAAGAAAAACTAATATATTCCCAGCAGTGATTTTGTGTTTATGGTATTGCTTTCTTGCAGGGAATTATTCTCTGAGGTAGGATTGTCTTTTTTTTCTCCCAGGAGTCTCTGCAGGATAGAAAGTTTCTGGAGTGGAGGTTTGTTATCGATTTCGTCTTCCTTGAAAGCCTCCATTATGGACGTGGATCCCTTTGGAGTTCCTCCGGTTTCCAGATCGATTTTGCGAAGTTTTATGCCTTTAGGAATTCGGAATGGTTTTGGAGTGAAAATATTTTTTGCCTGCGTCATGAAGTCTATAAAAATTGGAGCGGCGATCGATGCTCCAGTGGCGTTTCTTCCGAGACTCTTGGAGTGATCGTCGAAGGCCACAAATACTCCGACAGCAATGTCCGGAGTAAATCCGATGAACCAGGTATCGCGACTTTCGTTGCTGGTACCGGTCTTGCCGGCAACCGGTATGCCGAGCACTCTGACACTGGCTCCGGATCCGTGCAACACGACTCCTTCCAGCATCGATATGATCTGGTAAATGCTTTGTTCGTCTACTATTTGCTTTCGGGAATCGTTGAGTTTCGGTGGAAATTCTGCATTAAACGGCACATGACTGTCTAGAGCTGCTTCTGTTATGCGATATATGGTATTTCCTCTTTTGTCCTGGACGTAGTCCACGAGAGTTGGAACTATGTATTTTCCGCCGTTGGCGATCATGGCGAAAGCAGCAGTGATTTTCAGCAGAGTCGTCTCGCCCGCTCCCAGCGCAAACGACAGATACGGCGGCATATTCTCGCAAATGCCAAATTTGGCGGCAATCTTGGATATTTTGTCCATGCCGACTTCCTGGGCGATTCTTATGGTGGCAGTATTGACGGACTTTTCCAGAGCGCGGCGCAAAGTTATTTTGTCTATGATGGTGCCGTGGTAATTTTTTGGTCTCCAAATGCTATTGTTGCCGATTTCAACTTCCACGGATCCAGCGTCAATTATGGAATTGGGAGAGAAGCCGTTTTCCAAGGCTGCCAAATACACAAACGGCTTAAAAATGGATCCGCATTGTCTCATGGCCTGGGTGGCTCTGTTGAATTCGCTCATGGAGAAATCGTAGCCGCCCTGCAAAGCCAAGATTCTGCCGGTGTTCACTTCTATTACGATGATGCCTCCTTGAATCAGAGGCACCTGATGCACATTGAATGTGCCGTCCTTCTGGGGAGTCTTGGATACCAGAATTACGTCGCCAACGTTCGCTTTTTTATTTATCCATTTGACGTCGGGGTCAGAAATTTTTCCGCTAACGCCGTTTTCGGTCATTATAATAATTTTGTTTCCACGATTTTGAGTAATACAGGCTTTTTGGAAATCCATCGATCCAGCCGGAGCTTCGATGGTTTTCATTTTTGCAATTATTCTGCCTGGAGATTTATCGCCGCTAATTTTTTCGATGGGTCCTCTCCATTCGAATGTCCTGTCGATTTTTTCGAGTCCTCTGCGGAGCGCGTTATAGGCGAAATTTTGCAGACGGGTGTCCATGGTCGCGCGAATAATAAATCCGTCTTTGTTCAAACTGCTGGAAGGAAACTTTTCCATAAGATATTTTCTGATTTCCTCTGCAAGATACTCGGCGTTGGCGATTTCTTCCGGCGGAACGATTACGAGGTCTTCTTTCAGAGCTTTGGCGGCTTCCCTTCTGGTGATGACGCGATCTTCTCGCATGCGACCGATCAGCCAATTTCTTCGCAGCAGAGCGTTCTCCTTGTTTTTTATGGGATGATAGAGATTGGCTCCCTTGGCCAGAGCCGCCAGATAGGCGCATTCGGCAATGGTGAGTTCATCGACGGTTTTATTGAAGTAGACCTTGGCTGCAGCGGCCACTCCGTAGGCTCCGAGTCCCATATAAATCTGGTTAAGATACAGCTCCAGGATGTTCTGCTTGGACAGAGCCAGCTCTATCCTAAATGACAGAATTGCTTCTTTTATTTTGCGGATATAGGATACCTCGTTATTTTTTATCAGGAATATCCGCGCTACCTGCTGTGTGATGGTTGACGCTCCCTGCGGACGTTTCCCGGATCCCATGTGTTGTAGATTGTACCAAGCGGATCTGGCCGTACCAAGGAAATCTATGCCTGTGTGCTCGTAGAAACGCTTGTCTTCTCCCGAAAGAAATGCGTTTATGAGATTCTGAGGAATTTTTTCGATGGGAATGAAATAGCGCTTTTCATAGGAATATTCACAGAGCTTGCTGCCGTCTTCCAAAAAGACTCTGCTGGCCACGCTAGGCACATATTTTTTCAGGAAAGTGTGATCTGGCAGGTCTGCGGAAAAAAAATACAAAATCGCCAGCAGCGCTGCTATTCCTAGAATTGCCACGATTACAATAAAATATAAAAAACGACCGATTATGCGTTTTAGAGACATTTATTTTTTCTCTTCCTTCTCAAAAAAATCGTTCAGAGCATATAAAATAGCACGATTTGCTTTGTCTCTAAAGTCTTTGGAATGCAAGAGTGAATTATCGGTTTTATTGGTGACGCAGCCGAGTTCCAGGAGTATCGCTGGCAGATCGACTTTCAGAATTTTCAACTCGACATTTCTGCAGGGTCTGTTGCTTATTTTGCACATGTTCGGAATGTATCCTGCTAGTATATGGGAGAATTTTCTGGATTTCGCGAGAATTTTGTAGTAGCCACTGGCGTTGTCAGCGTATTTTTCCGACAACTTGGTCAGATAATCGAGGTTGGGCAGAGTGTATATGGAGATTCCTCGGATATTTTTGTCATTGTTGCTATCAGTATGGAGCGAAATAAGCAGATCCGTTTTGGTAGGATCGATTTTTTTCTTGCGATCATCTATGGAGAGGAACGAATCATTGTCGCGAGTGAGTATCACCTTGTATTTTCCGCTTTTTATCAGAGTTTCTCGCAGTTCAATGGCCATAACGAGAGTGATATTTTTCTCGAAATCTCCGTTGAGGCATTGGGTGCCAGGATCTTTGCCCCCGTGTCCGGCGTCGATGGCAATTATTCTTTTTTTGTTGATCCTAAAGCCAATTTTTATGGTGTTTGGAGTGTATACTTTTTCGATAAATACGACATTTTCTTTCAGAGCCAACACCATCATCAGAGAGGATTCTCCAAATTTTTCGAAAAAATATCCTTTTATCAGACTGTGATTTATATTTTTCGTTTTGGGAGCATCGACATCCTCGTTAAAAGATAAAAGTACTTTGGCGCCGTTGGGAAGCAGATGTATGCGCGGCGTAAAAGATATGTCATCAATGAAATCTACACAGAAAAAATATTTATCATCTTCTTTTTTGAGATATATCTTTTTTATGGGATTCTTTAATTTTGAATTATTTTGATATGTTTTTTCACCATCGAGTGTACAGTCGAATGCAATATCCGTTTCGGCGATTTTGTCGAGCTGGCAGACGTCAGACCCATAATTGCAAGCAAAACAGAGCGTAATGAATAATATTATACTTCTTAACAACATAAAAACTTTTTATCTTTATATTTCATTCAGGATTATAACAGTATTTACAACAAATATATATATAGTATATTAAATGGATCTATGATATCATATAATATTATAGTATTTGATTAGACTGGAGCAAAGTGCTCCAATGGGAAAATTTTAGTACACGAGTGCACATTGTTGCTTTGGATTGTGTTTTCGTGATGCTTATGTGTCTACGCACAATGGAGAAAGTTTTAATGACGCATTTTTTTGATGGTATTTCGCATAGAATCGTGGATAGAACCGCATTTTTTCTTTCGCGTATAGCGAGTTTGTTTGTGCGCAATACAAAAAATTTTAATAAAAAGCTGCATTATTTGGCCGTTCCCATTGCCAGTGGGCAAAAAGTATATGGGGTAGGTTATGTCAAAAAAAATGCTGATAGACTCAGCACACATGGAAGAGATACGAGTTGCCGTTATTGACGGAGAGAAGCTCGATAAATTTGATTTTGAAACGCCGTCCAAGGCGCAGATCAAGGGGAATGTATATCTGGCGATAGTAGTCCGGGTGGAGCCGTCGCTGCAGGCGGCGTTTGTGGACTACGGAGGCGAGCGCCACGGTTTTCTTAGTTTTAGCGAAATACATCATGATTATTTTCAGATTCCGGTGGGAGATCGGGAGGAATTGGAAGAGCGCATTCAGAATGCCATGGCAGCACGCGCCGACGATTCCACCGATGGCGAAGATGAGATTGATCCTCGAGAGATATCGCGATTGCGCTATCAATTTTATCGGCGCTACAAAATACAGGAAGTCATAAAGAAACGTCAGATAATGCTGGTGCAGGTCACCAAAGAGGAGCGCGGAAACAAAGGAGCTGCCCTGACGACATATATTTCTTTGGCAGGAAGGTATTGTGTACTCATGCCAAATATGTCGAAGGGAAGCGGCGTTTCTCGGAAGGTGGCAAATCCGGACGACCGAGAAAAATTAAAGGCGATCGTGGAGGAATTGCCTGTTGAAAACGGCAGCACTGTAATTCGCACTGCCGGAATTGGACGCTCAAAACTGGAAATAAAAAAGGATTTCGATTATCTCAAAAAACTTTGGGATGAAATTAGAAATATCACGTTAAAATCGACGGCTCCGTGTTTAATTTACGAAGAGGCGAACATTATAAAGAGGGCGATTCGGGATTTATATTCGCGGGACGTCGAATCCATTATAGTTGAAGGCGAAGAAGGCTATAAAATTGCCAAAAATTATGTTAAGAAACTCATGCCTAGCCATTCAAAAAAAATTATACAGTATTCAGATGCGAAAGTTCCTCTTTTTAGCAAATACAAAATAAACGAGCAAGTAAATCAGATATATTCTACCAGAGTGGATCTTCCGTCCGGCGGATATCTGGTAATAAACACGACGGAAGCATTGATTTCCATAGACGTCAATTCCGGACGATCGACCCGCGAAAGAAATATTGCTGGAACAGCTCTCAAGACCAATCTTGAAGCAGCAGTGGAGGTAGCAAGGCAATGTCGTCTGCGGGACTTGGCCGGGCTCATCGTAGTGGATTTCATTGATATGGGAGAAAAACGCAACAACGCTCAGGTGGAAAGAACGCTGCGAGATGCCTTGCGAGAAGACAAGGCGAAAATTCAGGTTGGCAGCATTAGTCACTTTGGTCTGCTGGAATTTTCTCGACAGCGAATGCGCTCCAGCATTGCGGACGCAAATATGATAACCTGTCCTCATTGCAACGGCAGCGGCACCATTTGGTCCAATGAATCTATTGCCCTTCAGATCCTGAGAAAAATAGAAGAAGCTTGCTTTGTCATGGATCTGTGTGAGGTAACCGTTACGCTCTCCATGGATGTCGCTCTGTATCTGCTAAATAATAAAAGAGCGTTTATTGCTAGCATAGAAAAAAGAGGCCTGAAAATTAATTTCATCGTGGATTCCAGCATTGCAGCAACGGATTTCAAAATAACCCAGGTGGTAAAGTCTGTTCGTGCCGATTCCGAAGAGGATTCCGAGGTCGCTGCAGCCGTCATCAAAAAACGCTCATACCACGGCAAAGATAGCGTCAGCAACAAACGCTATACAGGAGGAACAGTCTATGTGCCAATAAATCCAGTGCCAGAAGCGAAAACAGAAAAACAAATTCTGGAAAGATCAGATGAGGCAAGAACAATTTTCGATTCCGAAGAATTTTCAACCTCTGACCAGATTTCCGCCGAAATAGAGACCGCAGCCAATACAATTGAGACAATTGGTACAGTCGAGATAATCGAACCAAATGAATCAGCAGGACCATCTGAGCTAACTGGGTCATATGAATCAACTCAATCAACGAAATCGCAGGCGTCGGATGGAAACGATGCACGACGTTCTTCGAAAAATCGTCGCAGAAGAGGAGGCCGAGGTGTAAAAAATATCCATTCCATTGATGCTCCGCTTCCTAACGCAGATGCAGAATCTGCAGCATTGTCTTCCCAGGAAGACATTCAAATAGCAAACGACACAGACATCAAATCCAAAAAAGTATTTACTCTAAATCTCAAGAAAAAAGGAGCGGAATCTTCTGGTACAGCAGCTCATGTGGCAGATCACACAGTATTCAATATAGCAACCAACGCAGAAACTGATGCAGTAACGGACGCGGTCGCTAGCACTGCGGCTAATGTCTCTAAGCAACAGTTCGAAAAGAAAAAGGGGCGAGGCAACCGATCGAAATCGAAACGACGTACCTCAGTCAACGCGGCGCCTGATGTCGCAGTGGCAGCAGCACCTGATACAGCGATCCAAACGATCAATGCAGTGTCTGATGTCGTAGCAGCAACTGATACAACAACCAAAACAATCAATGCAACACCTGATACTGCAGTTGATATAACACCTGATCTTGCAATACCTAATGTCGTAGCCGATGTCACACCTAATGTTGTAGTCAGTACATCAGAGCAACAGTCCGAAAAGAAAAAAGGTCGTGGTAACCGATCGAAATCAAGACGACGTGCTGCATCCCTAGCAGCTAAAAGCGAGAGTATCCCTGAAAAAATAGATATCGCCACTGCCGCTGCCATCGCTGCCGCCGCCGCACAAAATTCGCTTAGAAACATCGCCATTGCTTCCGATGCCTCGAGTGATTACCAAAAAGAAGGTATAGCGGGTGATGGTCTTATGGTTTCCGAAAAGCATAAGGTATTGACACAGTTTGTGGAATCGTATTTTAATTACGAGCGTAATTTTGAACGCCAAATTGTTCCGGAGGATATAGCAAAATCGCCGCAAAAAAAAAGTAGAACCGGCTGGTGGAAAAAATTGATCAAAAAACCTGAGTAATAGCCATGAATAAAGTAAAAGTAAGATTTGCTCCGTCTCCGACCGGGTATCTCCATGCCGGAAACATAAGAATCGCGGTATTGAATTATCTTTTTGCGCGCAGAAACAACGGCGTTTTTGTGCTCAGAATCGACGACACGGACCTGGAGCGTTCCTCCAGAGAGCTGGAAGATCTGATGTTAGAGGATCTTCGCTGGGTTGGCATCGAATGGGACGAATTTTTTCGCCAGTCCGAAAGGATTGACAAATATTTTTCGGCCCTGAAGTATCTGCAGGACATCGGCCGCGTATACCCCTGCTATGAAACGAAGGAAGAGCTTGCTCTCAAGCGAAAAACCCAGTCCATGAGCGGGATTCCTCCGGTTTACGATCGAGCGTCTCTCCGCCTCGACGACGCTCAGAGAAAGAAGCTAGAAGAAAACGGCGTAAAACCTCATTGGCGTTTCAAATTAGACGATACAAACTCGGTCGAATGGACAGATCTGGTGCACGGTAAGATATCTGTTCCGCTCAGCAGCATGAGCGACCCCATTCTGGTGAAGCCGGACGGATCCTTCGTCTATACATTTGCGTCTGTGGTGGACGACATAGACATGGGAATCACGCACATCATTCGCGGAGACG
>JAITDB010000082.1 GCA_031282785.1 Holosporaceae bacterium | reverse complement strand
GAAAAAATGAAAATATTATTGCTTGCTAGCATTATGGGAATGGCTAATATAGAGATGCTGAGTGCTGTACAGCCAGTCCATTCGTCTGAGAAAAAGAGCTCTATAAAAAAGTCGGTTTCCAAAATCGCTGCTCCCCAAGAAACCAAAAAAACAAGAGCAGAACAGCTTTTAGAAACCGACCAATATATTACAAGCACATACGATGCTACCATGCAGGCTTTTTTCAATCTCTATAGTAGAGTAGAGAAAAATGCTTCTCAAAAGGAGATTGAGAATGCCGCTCAAAATGTTTATAGCATATCTTGCGGGCTCCATAAAGATGTTTATGAAGTAACTATACAATTTAGAGCACTATTACAGGAGGCAATTAAAAATATACCACAGAATCAGGCATCTTCACCTATCGATGCATTGGAAAAATCTCTAAAAGCTTTATTATGCACTAAAGCAGTTGGTATAAATGGAACTCATCCACGCCACAGTTTATTTTTGGCCTCTGTTAATGAAATATATAAAAAGATATATGACGATCCAAAAATTGAAGGTAATATGCCAATACCTACTAATATTTTCAAGAAGGCTTTTGTTGTTAGTAAGGCTAAGATTAAAAGTATGCTGAAAAGTAATACAGTTGAGACGGACCAAAAAAAGCAATATAACGACAAGCTTAAAATAGGTTTGAACGCAATTCAAAAATTCGATGCATTAAATGAGAGCACTTCTCAACTGTTGACCTCTTTTAAAGAAGCCGTGGATGAATCTAGAGGAACTGTATGTGATACTCTTGCTAAACCTATATACGATGATTTCTGTAAATACAAGAAAATATTTTCGAAAGGTATAATAAGTGGCAGAATATTATTTGAAGAAGTGCTAAATGCTGTATTTTCGAACCCATTACATTGGCAAACATTAGACCAGATTGTGTCTAATCAAATAAAAACTAAAAATACCTTAGACTATCTCGTTTTCAAAATGTATCTTTGTAAAAAAATAACATCCTCGCTTACAGAGCTAAATGTTTCGCTTACAAATGAAAATACGTATGCAAGTGAAATCGGAGATTTTACTCTAGTTGATAATGATGCTGATACTAATGAAGAAAATGAAGATGAATATGAGTCTGAAGAAGATGAAAATAACGATGAAGCTCCGGTCTCATCATCTTCATCCTCCTCCTCTTCATCCTCCTCCTCTTCATCCTCCTCTTCATCCTCATCATCCTCATCATTTCCAATGCTTCCATCATTCGATCAGTTAGCAGAGATGGATTATCATTATGTAGTACCAAAGAATAATGATCGTGATATAAATGGTTTTACCAAGGATATGAAAAAAGCTGATGAAGATACATTTTTTCCTCCAAAATCAGACCAGCCCAAGGAAGAAATGAAGCAGTGACGTTCTACGAGAGTTGAGAACAGAGTTGCAATAAAGTTAAAGTCTAGCATAGAACAGCAGTAATACTGCTGTTCTATTTGGTTATTTGGGAGTTTATTTTGGTGCTCTATGGTTTAGAAAAAGAAAAAAAATCAGCCGAGCACTTTTTTAGCTATATCGACAGATTGTTTTGCGTCGTGGGCGTAGTAATCTGCTCCGATTTTTTTGGCATAATCTGGTGTTAGAACTGCGCCGCCCACAAAAAAAATCGCATCTTTTCGATTTTTCTTTACCAGGTGAATGGTTTCCTCCATACTACCGAGGGTAGTTGTCATCAATGCGGACAGACCTATAAGTTGCACATCATGTTCCACGGCTGCAGACAATACTTTTTCTGGAGCTACGTCACGACCGAGATCATAGATGGTATAGCCGTAATTTTCCAAAATTACTTTGACTATATTTTTTCCAATGTCGTGGACATCGCCTTTGACAGTGGCCAGGATAATTTTTCCTTTTGTTAGCTGCTGTTTTCCTGAGTTAGCGACTGCTTTTTGCACTACGGCGAAGGCGCCTTGGGCGCTGGTAGCGGCCTGCAGGAGTTGCGGAAGATATATGACTCCTTTTTCGAAGGATTTTCCCACATCGTCCAAGGCCGGAATGAGTTTTTCATTTACGATATCCAGGGGCTCATGCTTTGTGAGGAGCTCTTCAGCGCAGAGAGCTGCTTCTTCAGCAAGACCATGGTGGATGGCGTAGGAAATATCGTTGGAAGAGTTTGTTGCCGTGGACTTAGTGCTAGATGCTGCCGTATTATATTTAGCGATGTAGGAAGCGGAGTTTCTGTCATGGTTCAGCAGCACATTAAATGCGGCGATGGCGTCGCACATAGGGGCGATGTTCGGATTTATTATTGGAAGATCCAGTCCTGCGCCAAGCGCCAGCGTTAGAAACGCCTGATTCAGCAGTTCGCGATTGGGAAGGCCAAACGAAATATTGGACACTCCTAGCACTGTTTTAAGATTAAGTTCTTCTTTCACCATGCGAATGGCTTTTAGCGTTTCCACGACTTCTGCCTGTTGCACCGATGCAGCCAGCACCAGACAGTCGATGTAGACGTCTTCGTGTTTTATGCCTATGTCGAGTGCTCTTCTGAGAATTTTTCTGGCGATATTCACGCGGTCTTTTGCTTTATCTGGAATTCCGTTTTTGTCCAGACACAGTCCCAGGACAGCTGCGCCGTATTTTTTGGCCAGGGGCAGTATAGTTCGCAGAGATTCGTCTTCGCCATTTACCGAATTTATCAGCGGTTTTCCGTTGACAATGCGGAGACCGGCCTCCAGTGTCTTTGGATTCGTCGAGTCGATTTGCAGAGGAGCGTCTACCACTGCTTGCAGACGACTCACCACAGTACGCATCATAGCTGCTTCGTCGATGCCTGGGAGTCCCACATTTACATCCAGTATTTTAGCTCCGGCTTCTACCTGGCTAATGCCTTGATTCAGAACATAATCTATATTGTGATCCAGAAGAGCTTGCTGAAACACTTTTTTGCCGCTGGGATTGATGCGTTCGCCGATTATGGTGGGTCTGTTGATTACAACTGCATTTCCGGCAGAGCAAACAGCGGAAAAAGAAAGTTTTTCTCGCGGAACGGGTTTTCTGGTTTTCAATAGCGCGGCGATTTCTCTTATATATTCCGGAGTGGTGCCGCAGCATCCTCCGAATATCGTGACTCCGAGATCGATCATGGGAATCAGTTGCTGGGCATAATCAGGAGCTGATAAATCATATCGATTATTCTCCAGATTGGGAAGTCCGGCGTTGGCTTTCATAATAAGTGGCAGATTCGTATGACGGCGAAGTTTTTCCAGCATTGGCAGCAGATCGCGAGGGCCCAGTGAGCAATTCAATCCCAATGCTGTCACTCCGAGTCCGTCCAGTGTAATACCCATGGAAACGGGATCGCATCCCACAAAGGTACGTCCGTTTTCTTCGTAGCTCATGGTAACAAAGATGGGTAAATCGACGTTCTCCTGTGCTGCAAGGACTGCAGCTTTGACTTCCAGTAAATCAGAGAGCGTTTCGATTATAATCAGATCTGCTCCAGCTCTTTCACCTGCCAGAACCTGTTCCTGAAAAAGGACATAGGCCTCTTCAAAAGAAAGACAACCGTTGGGCTCCAAAAGTTTTCCAAGCGGACCGATGTCCAAAGCGACTTTCGCGCCGTCTTTTTCTGCTGCGCGTCGAGCGATTTTTACTGCGGCGTCTATAATTTCTGCCGGAGAAAATTCTGTGCCAGATAATTTATAGCTGTTTGCGCCAAAAGTATTGCTATAGACAATCTGGGAACCGGCTTCGATATATTGTCTATGAATATTTTCAATGAACTCGGGTTTCTCCATATTTAGTATTTCGGGACAAATGCCCAGAGGAAGACCGGCCGCTTGCAGCATGGTGCCCATGCCTCCGTCCAGTAGTGTAAATTGTTCCAGTAGATTATCTATTATCATAATGAGACCTCTCTTCGACGAAAATGACAAACATGACGCATTTCACATATATCACACGAAACATGCTCTTTTTTCTGCGGGACTGTGCTGACTCCAATTATTGCTGTAACTGATTTGGACGGCGTAAGCAAAAAACTGGGAGTGAGACTAAGGCCGATTTTTCGCTCGGTGTCCAGCATCTGGAGCAACGGAATTTGGGCGGAAAGCGGCAGATCTCCATATCCTGGACTGTAACGATTGGTCAGATATCTGTTTTGAGCGGCGTAAATTGCTGTCAGATTATTCTGCAGATCGTCACATATTGCTTCGATGGCGGCTGTGGCGCAGCTGTCGAGTACCAGGGCGTAGCTGATGTTCCGGATTTGAATGCGACTCAGCAGTCGATCGACGGATCCTCCCAGTGTGGCTCCCATCAAAATGACTCCTTCGTACTGCTGCAGTGATATGCTGCAGGCTCCGGAGGAACACGCGGAATTGCTATTTTTTGAGATGGAAAAATCCCCGGGTTTTTGCCCATCGAGGAAAAAATAGCGATATATGGTACGAGGCTCGGCAATGCTGCAGATTTCGTCCAGTCCTTTTCGCACCAGATCATCTATTTCCGGCGTAAGATCCGTCTCGCTTTTATAGCCAAGATAGCGAATGGCTTCCCGATACATTTGCTCCTTGGGTTCCAGAAGAATATTTCTGCAAAGCCTGCCTTCTCCTGGCGTTTTTTTTACGGATTCCACAAGAGCTTCGGTAAAAAACATGTTTATGACTGTTCTCCATTGACTTCCTTGAGCAAATTCCCGATGTTTTGAGTGATTTTTTCAGCTACAATCGGATTATTCATGGTATATAAATGTATACCCTGAACACCAGCGGAAATCAAATCCATTATTTGTTCGGTAGCATAGGCGATTCCTGCGTCGAAAATCGTTGCAGGAGAGCTTTCAAAGCGATTCAGCAGACGGGAAAGCTTTGTTGGCAACGTCGCTCCACAAAGTGCTACAATTTTTTCGATCAGACACTTGTCCACTGCAGGCATAATGCCCGCCTCAACGGGAACATCGATGCCGGCTGCGCGTATTTCGTCCATAAATCTGTAAAAATCTTCGTTTGCAAAAAATAATTGCGATATTAAATGAGAAGCGCCGGCGTCGACCTTTTCTTTTAGATGGCGAATGTCGTCTGCTCTGTTATGAGACTCCGGATGCCCCTCCGGATAGCATGCAGCAGCTATATAAAAGCCTCCCTCCCGTTTAACGAGAGATATCAGCTCGTGGGCATAGGCGAAATCGCTCGCATTACAGTCTTTCACCCGGTCTCCCCGCAGTGCCAATACATTGTCTATTTGCTTCTCCCTCAGAAAAGCAAGAGTTTCCTCCAAATTTTGTCGAGAAGAATTAACGCAGGTCAGATGAGCCAACGCCTCAATCCCATATTCTTTTTTTATGTGATGAGCAATTTTTACCGTGATATTATCGTCGCAGGAACTGCCGCCCGCGCCACAGGTCACACTGATAAAATCAGGACGTAACCGCTGTAAATTGGCAATGGTTTGATAAATCGCAGTTGTGTCGGAATTTTTTTTGGGAGGAAATATCTCAAACGAAAATAAACATTTTTTCCTCTGAAACAATTCGGATAAATACATGAATACCTCACTAGTTTTAAGTAAGAATAAAAATTTCTAAAAAAGCTATTGGTGATTCCATAGCATTTTTCTCAAAAACCAGCCGTTTTTTTTGACAATCTGAAAATAGATATAGCGATGATTCTTTATCTTGCACAAGAATAACAATTTAAAAAAAGCTAATCAATAATTTTTTCTGCCCCTCCGCGAATTTAAGAAAGAAAAAAACACACTCTATGTCTCGCGCGGGATTTTTTTTTCATATCGCAGTTTTTTGGCGTATTATTGGCAATAATTTAGCAGATAAATACGCCAGCGATCTATTGGATAATGAACATTTATCTAGTATAAACAAGCTTGTTCCTCTAGTGGGATGTCTACTGGCGATTCTGGTATGTCTAGAGATTATTCGCAGGCGATATCTGGATTCGATGTATCAGAAGGCAGTCTCTTTCATGTTTACATATAATTTTCGGTTCAAGAGTAGATTAGATTGATTTTCTAGCCCAATAAGGTAGGATATATCAATGAAAAATAGATACATAAAAAATACCCATATTTCTGAATCCCAATTTAGGAAAATTTTACGCCTA
>JAITDB010000068.1 GCA_031282785.1 Holosporaceae bacterium | reverse complement strand
CGTATCTTTCTGCTGCTTCATTATATTTGTGCCCAGATTCAACGTATCCGATAACCCTTATGCGCAAATCTTCACTATATGCATTCATTCCTTTTCTCCATATTTAATATCACTTGTATAGATAAATTACTTTGGAAATGCGTGTTATTGCATAAACAGGTATAGCAATTGCCATGATCAAGAGCACGAACTTTCAAAGTAATTTATCTATAATGACTGATATGCTTCCCGACAATAACAGGCTGAACAACATAAAAAACGCCTGTCGCAGTATTTATGAAAGCGTTTCACAACAGCCGGAGTCTTGTTTTTCCAGCAGCGCCGAAAAAAAATGGATACTGGAAAAGCTGGACTCTATACCCCAAATAAGAGGAACGGAAGAAATACAAGTGGGGGTTGTTGAAAACTGATAAAAAATGCTACTGCTGTACAACAAAATGTCCTGAAATACAGACGATTCAGATGCAAATTTTTTCGAATTCAACAGTCTCTAAAGTAGCGCTAAAATTTAAAGTCAGTTTACATTGGTTATCTTTGGTTATCCTTCAAACAAACAAATGCCACTAATCCACTCATAATTCAGTTTATTCTTGTCCGCAACTTTTTACTAAGCTAAAATTAAGAAAGAAGTTATTAGCACTTTTTTGAGTAGAATGGTCTTGATTTTTGCGGAAAAATTATTAATCTGAAACGTATATATTTATGGAGTAGAAGTTTGGAAGATAATCAGTTTACGGAGGAAAAATATAGGATAAACAGAGCAATAACTGTGCCGCAGGTGCGTTTAATCGATCAACACGGGAATTCCGTTGGCGTGGTGAGCATTCGAGAGGCACAGGCCAGAGCAACCGAAGCCGGACTCGATCTCGTAGAAATCGCTGCCCAAGCGGTTCCTCCGGTCTGCAAAATAGTAAATTATGGAAAATTAAAATACGAACTGCAGAAAAAAAAGTCCGAAGCCAAAAAAAAGCAAAAAATCATCGAGATAAAGGAGGTGAAATTTACTCCGGTTATTGGTGAACACGATTACATGGTCAAGCTCAGTAGCATTAATCGCTTCATTTCCGAGGGAAACAAGGTGAAAATTACGCTACGATTCCGAGGTCGCGAACTCTCGCATCAGGAGATTGGAGCAAAATTATTAAACCGCGTAATTGATGACGTAAAGGAAATCGCCAAATGCGAGGGATCTCCACAGTTGGAAGGAAGAGTAATGATGACAATACTATCTCCGGTTGCGATAAAATGAACGAAAATATTCATCACTGCATCTTGGGAAATTTTTCTCTAAAAGATGCTTTTGATCTAATGGACATTTTTTTTGAGGCGGAATACCTGAGCGTGTCTACCGTGGAAGAGCACGATCACTGGCTCATTGAGATACTGGATAATAAATCCATAGAAAACGAGCGCATTAGCGTTTTGCTAAAAAATTATCGGTACTCTATTTTGAAGTGCGAAAAAATTCCTTCCGTCGATTGGCTAAAAAAATGTTTTGAAAATTTCAAACCGATTATTGTGGGAGATTTTTATATTTTCGGGAATCATCTGAGGAATACTCCGATTCCCGTCGACAAAATCGGCATTGAAATCACAGCAGCGACGGCCTTCGGCACCGGCGAACATCCGACCACCAATCGCTGTCTCATGGCATGTCAGACGTTTTTTGATGCTCGGAGGCACAAGGCATCGTTGGACCTAGGATCCGGCTCTGGAATTCTGAGCATTGCGCTGGCCAAACTCGGCTGCAGACACGTGACCGCCTGCGATAATGATCCGGAAGCCGTTCGCGTAACCCGAAATAATGTTATTACTAATAAAGTGTCTCATCGAGTGGAGGTTTTTCGCAACGAATTGCACGAGTTTTCCAGAAAAAATTACGATTTTGTGATAGCGAACATATTATCTGAACCGCTGGTGACAATGGCGCAACACGTGCTGAATTGCCTGGCTCCGAATGGACTCCTCGTGCTGTCAGGATTCACCTCCCATGACAAAAGTGTAATAAATAAGTATCTGTCTCTGGGATTGAGGTTGAAATATATATATAATTATCACGAATGGACAACTGCTGTATTCGAATCTCAATTTTGAATGGTTTGTATTTTTGTATTTCAGAATAGATTTCAGCACTTCTGTTTTAAATCCGTGGAGTGAAGGCAATCATGTCTCTATTGATTTTATGCCAGTTTGGTGTATAATTCCCAGGATTTTTCATGAGAAATGGAGTTTATTATGGCTAAATCCGCCACTATGGTCGTAAAAATGTTGAGCACTGCTGACACGGGTTTTTTTTATGTAAAGAAAAGAAATCCACGAAAACAGCCGGAAAAAATGGAAATGAGAAAATATGATCCGGTTGTTCGCAAACATGTTGCGTTCAAGGAAACCAAGATAAAATAATTTACGGCATCTTATCGTAATTTTATTAGAAATTGTAGTTTGTCAGAGAAAATTTCTGGCTTTCTGTGAGTGTGGGCATATAAATTTTCGGATATTCGTCTTCCATTAACGGTTTAATAGTATTTATCTGATACAAATACAAAAAGTTCAGATAACATTTTTAAATCGGACTTAAAGATAAAAGCGATAAAAAACGCAGAAATCGAGGCGTATGTTAATGTACGGAAAGATCTGTTCTTCAGGGGAATGATATAACATATCAATAAGCCACTTGTAAACGATCTCCGGAAGCAACATAATTCTTACTAGAGGGATAAATGACATATTCAAACATAAAAATTACTCACGTGAACGATAATAACCTTCCAGCTAAAGTTGTAGCTGTGCGGACCATGATATGTTTGGCGGTTATGATCACGTTGGTTCTATTATTTTTCTAAAAATTTTATCGCAGTTTCAAGATGTATCAGAGACTACGCTTACTATTCTATGTTTTTCAATCTCTTTTAGGGAAGAGTCCCTGCTGCCTACCAGTTGCAATGTATGCGAGCTGTATCTAGAAAATTATGCAACTGCCGCCTGGGCAGCATGAATCCAGCAAATGCATCCAACTGCAAGTTGATTTTTGATAATAATGTCCTGCGCCGCACCGGGTCTGGTTTTCATTATTTAACACGTAGGGTGGTAAGGTTCTAGCTTACTTTTTTTCAGTGGGGATCAGCATGTCTTTTGCGATAAGTTCCTTAACTTCATCATCTGTGCAGGATCTGTATATACATTTCGCCCTATTCGCTTTGGAAAAAACACCTACGACTAAGCCGTTAGCACTACAGATTGATTCAAAGTAAGGAGGATCATAAGAAATTGGCTTCCAATGCACACCATCTAGGCTAGTATACAGCTTTTTGTCTATCCAACATGCTGCTAGGAATATTCCGATATTACTATTTTCATACTTGCAAAAAACAACGTCTCTTAATGTTTGAGGAATCTTTTTCCAATTTCGACCACCATCTCCACTAATAAGAACATCAAGGCCTATTATCTCTATGAATATACCATTACCATATACAAACTGCCCAGCTCCCAGATAAACTGGCTTTTCTCCAGATATATTCGCTTCGAAAGATCGCATTCTATAGCCTTCATTCTCATCAAAAACTAATAGGTTCAAGAGTAGATTAGATTGATTTTCTAGCCCAATAAGGTAGGATATATCAATGAAAAATAGATACATAAAAAATACCCATATTTCTGAATCCCAATTTAGGAAAATTTTAC
>JAITDB010000036.1 GCA_031282785.1 Holosporaceae bacterium | reverse complement strand
GATAAATTACTTTGAAAGTTCGTTCTCTTGATCACGATAATTGCTATATCTGTTTATGCAGTAGCACGCATTTCCAAAGTAATTTATCTATAACATTCTTTTAAGGTTGTGAGCGCTATAGAAGAATATATTTGTATGGAGTTGTGATATGTTGAGTATTTTGACACTCGCTCTGTATTGGGCAGTATCAATCGGAATGACTCCGGCGAATCCGGAAGAGAAAAAATACTCAAAAAAAAACTCCACAGATCTATGTGCTCACCTTTTAAACAAGAATTGCGAATTATAACTAGTTCCTTGTTTTATCTTACGTTTCCCCATACTTTATGGAGGTTCCTACGAGACGTCGAATGATAAACATCATAAAATGGTTAAAATTCTCGGGTTACAGGAATTATTGGCATTTCGTACAGATCTCGTATGCCGTAGGAGGTCATAGCGTAGCTTCTTACTCGTCGAAACCCTACTTTTTCCAATACTCGGGAGGAGGCCGTATTTTGCGGATGACAGGTGGCCGATAAACGCGTTATGGCATATGCTCCTTTTCCCACCAGCGTTTTTATTAAATTAATCATTAATTTCAAGCTAGCCGATGCCACGCCTTTGTGAGCAAAAGTTTCCAAGGTTATATATCCGATTTCCGGATATTTTTCGTACATCCGGAGTGGACCAATCGAAATTTCTCCGGACGGCAGTCCATTGTAGAGAGAAATAAAAGTCATGGAATCGGAACATCCCTTTGTATTCCACATGTGAAACACTCGTTTTTTGAAATCCGCATCTGCTTCTTTTATGGTATTTCTTCTGACATAAAATGTCATATAAGCGGGATTGGCCGCGGCAAAAATAGTTCTCCAAAATTTTCGGCCGATTTCTGTTTCCATGATGGGAACCAGAGCGTATTCGTTGGATCCTCTGAAGGTAAACAGAAGACAACTCAGTGCAGTCGGATGCATAGATAATTTTTCCGCCAGCATGCAAGTACCAATTAGACGCATTTGCTGAAAAATTAATCTTTCATCAACGAAATCATTGGTAGATAAAAAATCCCCAATGATCAGAAGCAAGAATATCAGCAATTTTCTAGACATATAGCCTCATTTTTAAGACACTCCTAAAAAATTTTACCAGATATTCTCTGTGTTGTTCAATGCATGTTTTCAACGATGTTGGTATTCATTGTTTGGATTTCAGCGGTTCAGAATTTATTCCTAAAAATTTTCTTGAAAGACGCGAAGAAACGCAATGTCAATACTCTTTTTGAAGTTATTAATGGTAATTGCGTATGGCAACTGATATTTTAAACTGCTATATTTCGCATATGCTATTTTAAATCTTTTTTAACTAATAATAACTGGAGAGATCTTTATGCAAGTTTCCGTGAATGCATCTGATATGAACGAATTTAATCCTGCTTTTGTGATAAAGAGGGACGGTACCAAGGTAAAATTCGATTCCGAAAAAATTGTAAATGCAGTTCGAAAAGCGGGAATTGAAACCGGGGAATTTACCGAAGCGGAAGCGAGGCATATAACATTTAAGGTCCTGAAGGTATTGAAGCACGCTTCCAACAACGAGCTTCCGGACATTGAACGGATTCAGGACATAGTAGAGCAGGTTTTGATCAATGAGAATTTTTTTAAAACGGCCAGAGCATATATCGTTTACAGAGAAAAGCACGGCGAGCTTCGGTGCGACAAGAAGAATCTCATTGACGTAGCGGAATCCATAAACGAGTATTTGGATCGGCTTGATTGGCGAGTTCATGCGAATGCGAATCAGGGATATTCGTTGGGAGGCATGATACTGAACATATCCGGCAAGATGGTAGCCAACTATTGGCTGAACAGGGTTTATCCGAAGCTGGTATCTGCGGCTCATATGGAGGGAGATTTTCACATTCACGATTTGGACATGTTATCTGGCTACTGCGCCGGTTGGTCGTTGCGGACTCTGTTGAACGAAGGTTTCAACGGCGTGCTCGGAAGAGTGGAGGCCAATGCACCGAAGCATTTGTCCAGCGCTGTGGGGCAGATGGTGAATTTTCTCGGCACTCTCCAGAACGAATGGGCTGGAGCGCAGGCGTTCAGCTCGTTTGACACTTATCTAGCGCCGTTTGTGAGGATAGACAATCTTTCCTATGATGAAGTGAAGCAATGCATACAGGAGCTCATTTACAATCTCAATGTTCCGTCGAGATGGGGAACCCAGACGCCGTTTACCAATCTGACTTTCGACTGGGTGTGTCCGGACGATCTGAAAAATGCCGTTCCGCTGATCGGAGGCAAAGAAGTGGACTTCACCTACGGCGAGCTCCAGAAGGAAATGGATATGCTGAATCGGGCATACATCGAAGTCATGACCAGCGGAGATGCTAAAGGTCGCGTGTTTACTTTTCCGATTCCAACCTACAACATAACAAAAGATTTCATCTGGGACAGCGAGAATGCGGATCTTCTGTTCGAAATGACAGCCAAATATGGTCTTCCATATTTTCAGAATTTCGTGAATTCTGATTTGAAGCCGTCCATGGTGAGGTCCATGTGCTGTCGCTTGCAGTTGGACGTGAGGGAACTGCTCAAACGAGGCAACAGTCTCTTCGGATCCGCCGAACAAACCGGGTCCATTGGCGTGGTCACTATAAATTGCGCCAGACTCGGATATCTGCATAAGAGAAACGAAAAAGGTCTGTTGAATCGTCTGGAAGAACTCATGGAATATGCAAAACAGAGCCTGGAAATCAAGAGAAAAGTCGTGCAGGGATACCTGGACAGCGGTTTGTATCCTTATAGCAAGAGGTACCTTGGCACTTTCAAAAATCATTTTTCCACGATTGGAGTAAACGGGATCAATGAAATGGTTCGTAATTTCACTAGTAACGAACATGACATTACGACTCCGTTCGGCCACGAAATGGCAGTGCGTTTCTTGGATAAAATCAGAGAGGTGCTGATCAGATTCCAGGGAGAAACCGGACATATGTACAATCTGGAGGCGACTCCGGCTGAAGGCACAACCTATCGCTTCGCCAAGGAAGATCTAAAACGCTATCCGAATATAATACATGCCGGTACCAAGGATAATCCTTATTATACGAACTCCAGTCAGCTGCCGGTCAACTACACCACCGACGCCTTCGAAGCTCTCACAATGCAGGACGAATTGCAAAAAAAATACACTGGCGGTACTGTTCTTCACCTTTACATGAACGAAAGAATTTCTGGTGCGACCGTGTGCAAGAAATTGGTGAAAAAAGTTGTGGAAAATTTTCGATTGCCGTATTTTACGATCACGCCAACGTTTTCCATATGTCCAAAGCACCAGTATATTCCCGGAGAATATCATTTCTGTCCAAAATGTGACGCGGAACTCGTCGAAAAGAAAAAAATGGAGATGATGACTGCTGCACAATAAAATCGAGACCATTGGATCTGTTGCGAAAGGCATTTTTGCGCCTGAGGCTGAAGGACTCCGAGTAGTTTTTGCAACAGATCTATTGAAAACTGAAAAAATTCTGCCCCGAATCATCTGTATTTCAAGGAATTTTGCTGTATCACAGGTTACCACCAGACGCATATATAGATAAATTACTTTGAAAGTTCGTACTCTTGATCACGGTAATTGCTATACCTGTTTATGCAGTAGCACGCATTTCCAAAGTAATTTATCTATAGAAGAGGGAGGCGAGACTAGATTATACCAAGTTTCGCTCTAAATTACCCATTGAAAGCTCTATATCCATTGGAAATAAGCTGTATTTTGGATACTCACAAATGGAACTTGGT
>JAITDB010000023.1 GCA_031282785.1 Holosporaceae bacterium | reverse complement strand
GTAAAATTTTCCTAAATTGGGATTCAGAAATATGGGTATTTTTTATGTATCTATTTTTCATTGATATATCCTACCTTATTGGGCTAGAAAATCAATCTAATCTACTCTTGAACCTTATTCATAAAATGAGGAGGATCCCGATGACATTTCTCGATATCTTCCCACGCCCAGAGTGTATTTTGATTTTCGTCGATGATCTCTGCATAAATTTCCTGCGCTTCCAGTCTGGTTCCTTTGAGATATTCCAGCTGTTTTAGGAATGTGGGAGACAGATTCTGCGAGTTTTCCAGAGATGTTCCTTTCACAGTGACGACGTCATCTCTCTTCATGAGGTCCTTTAGAAACTGGATTGGCCGCGGAGTGGTGGTCAAAATTACCTTCGGACTAACACCAAGTCGCAGCGAAAACGATAATTGGTCGAATGTTTCCTTCGGATAATGGAATTTGGCAAATTCGTCTATCCAGGCAGCATCGAATTGTGGTCCCCGAAGATGCTCGTAATGCTCTGCGCCGTAGAGTGTGGCGATGGCTCCGTTTGGCCATCTCAAAAGTCTTTTGGAAGGATAAAATTCCAGCTTTTCCTCCGCATCGGATATAGATAAAATCCCGCTTTCTCCCTCGACCATGACCTGTCTTGCTTCCTGAATTGTGTTGGAAATCAGGGCGATTCTCTTGTAAGTGCCGGCGAGAACCCATCTTCGAATGGCCTCGGCAGCGGAACGAGTTTTTCCGAATCCTCTGCCAGCAAGAATCAGCCATATATTCCAATTACCGGGTGGAGCCAACTGATTCTGTCGAGCAATTTTTTCCCATGGAATTTTTATGGTTTTATTTTCTAACATTATATCTTTTCCTGTATTTTTTTATTAAATATTAATTTTTTTGGGCGATAATTTATTTGTTGGATTGATAAAACAACTTTTCCAATGATGATGTCGCTATAATTTGATGATTATCCTGTGATTAATGCCGCTAGATTTGTCATCACGGCTTATTTCTTTATGATTATTGAAAAAGTTCGTTGAATTTCGAAGTAGAAGAGAAAGGCCATGGCCACAGAAAAAGTACATTCGACTTATTCGATATAGTAGCTACATGAAGTCTGTCGTTGCGCAAGCACTTCCTCAAAAACGACGAAATTCGATTCTGGAAAATGCTGTTACCTCTTGTAATCGTGACAACAATATTTCTGGACGATAAAATCAATCCAACAAAACAATAAATTCTAACACATAAAAAATCTAAAATCAAATAAAATATGAACTACCAACAGTGCAGTTGGATGCGTTTACTGGAGTCATGCCGCTCAGGCGGCCCAACTAGCCGTTGGATGCGTTTTCGGGAGTCACGCGCCACTCGGGTGGCGGTCGTATAATTTCCTAGATCCAGCTATGTGTTGCAGATACAGCTAGCATACACTGCGACAGATAGCGATAGCATAAGCGCAGGTAGTGCAAGCACTGTTGGCGTTGTCTATTTTTTGTGCTAACATAAGGTTAATGAATAGGCTAGAGATGTTAGATGATAGTTATATGTCCGGGTTGTCACTGTAAATATTCGGTTCAGGCCGACGCCATTGGTGAGAGTAAGATGGTTCGATGTGCGTTGTGTTCCACCACTTGGCAGCAATCTTCCATAGACGAGTCGGCGTTGCGCCAAAAAAATCATGTTGTGCATGTTATAAAATGGACTTTTTTCTGGTTTACGGTATTTGTGTCATTATTTTCCTTATTTTTTACGAAAAATGTCATAATCAAGATTTGGCCACCGGCCGTTTGCTTCTATGATTTTTTGGGCTTGGATTCGCAGGACACGAAAAAAATGTTCGTCATACAGAATGTGTCGAATTTTTTTGTGCAGAAAAATCACAAGCTGTACATGGGGTTGAAAGGGGAACTCATAAATGCGTCCAACGATGTACAGGTCATGCCGAGTCTTATAATATCCTTGAAAAACGATGAAAAATCTTCGAAATCGTCTTATAGAAAAGTTTGGACCCATGATCTAATGTATAATAAACTACTGCCCAATCAGAAAGTCGTTTTTGAGACGGAATTGCAGAGTGTTCCGTACAATAATCTCATATGTGACATAAAATTAGATGTTTTATAGTTTAGCGCAGCGAAAAAATGAATAAAAAAAGACGTTATCTTGATGTATGTTTAGAATTAATTTCGAATTTATACTTGCATTTCGTAGAGCTATTTGGAACGATCATTTTTTTATTGGCGCTGGCGACAGTTGTGTCGTTGGTATCCTACTGTCCGGAAGATCCATCGCTGAACACTGCAATTGATGGAGTTCCGTCGAACATGTTGTCTGTTGCCGGAAGCTACTACGCAGATTTCATGATGCAATTTTTCGGAATATCCTCGTATATTTTTTCTGTTATACTGTTGTCGTTTGGATATCAGATAATGCGCCATCATGTGGTTTCCTTTTGGAAGATTTTGTCCTGCATTGTCTGTTGTGTGTCTGCGTCGGTGCTGCTGGCGTTTTACTATGGTCCGTTTTCCGAAAATATTGGCATGGTGGGAGCCTGGATTTTTGAAATATTGGAACATCATCTACATTCCATTAATTTTAAGTACATTCACCAGACGTCGGTGACATTGCTGAGCATGATTTTTCTGGCAACGCTACTGCATGCGCTCCGCATTCGGCCGGCGGATCTGCTGACGCCGTTTCGATATATCCTGCGATTTAAGTCCAAGGTGAATACAGAAGAGTTTTTGGAAAAAATAAGCGAGATAAAATCGGTCATTGCAGGAAGCGAAGATTCGGCGAACGGTCCTCTGTTTGGGGAGAAAAAAGTTTCTTCCAAAGGGAGAGAAAAATCGTCTTTTGGAGGTCGTTCGTCTGCGGGATTTGCTCTGCCATCACTATTATTGCTGCGGGAGCCAAAAAATTCCGAAGAACGACTGAGTAACAGCGAGTTAGATGAGCGTTCTTCCAATCTAATGAATGTGCTCAACGATTTTGGCATTAAGGGAGAAATCAGTGGCGTGAGTCCGGGACCGGTGGTGACACTCTACGAGCTCAAGCCGGCGGCTGGCATCAAATCTTCCCGCGTCATTGGACTATCCAGCGATATTGCCAGATACATGAGCGCGGTTTCTGCCAGAGTTGCGGTCATTCCTGGAAGAAATGCGCTGGGCATAGAATTGCCGAACGCCAAACGGCAGACGGTGTTTTTGCGGGAGCTACTGGAGTCCAGCGTCTACAAAAAATCTGCTAGCGCTCTGCCGATATCGCTGGGAAAAGATATATCCGGCGGGGCTATTGTGGCAGATCTCGCAAAAATGCCGCATTTGCTTATCGCCGGTACGACCGGATCCGGAAAATCCGTGGGCATAAACGCCATGATACTGTCGCTGCTGTATAAATTATCTCCGACAGAGTGTAAATTCATCATGATAGACCCGAAAATGCTTGAATTATCCGTTTACGATGACATTCCGCATCTGCTGACTCCGGTGGTCACAGATCCGAAGAAGGCCGTCGTGGCGCTGAAGTGGGCCGTGCGGGAAATGGAGTCTCGTTACAAATCTATGTCGAAATTGGGCGTCAGAAACATAGAGGGATACAACTCCAAGCTTTCATCTTTGCAAAATTCCGGCGAAGAAGTAACGCGACGCGTGCAAACCGGCTTCAATATGGAAACCGGAGAGCCCGTTTATGAGCATCAGTCAATGAATCTGGAGAAATTGCCATATATTGTCATTATCGTGGACGAAATGGCCGATCTCATGCTGGTCGCCGGTAAAGACATCGAAATTACCGTGCAGCGACTGGCGCAGATGGCTCGTGCCGCCGGCATTCATCTCATAATGGCTACGCAACGGCCGTCTGTTGACGTCATAACCGGCACCATCAAGGCCAATTTTCCTACAAGAATCAGCTTTCAGGTGAGCTCAAAAATCGATAGCCGTACCATTCTCGGAGAACAAGGAGCCGAACAGCTTCTGGGACAAGGCGATATGCTCTACATGGCCTCTGGCGGACGCACTACCCGCATACACTGTCCGTTTGTCAGCGACGACGAGGTGGAAGAAGTGGCTAAACATCTGAAAGCACAGGGCGAACCGCACTACATCGAGACCATTCTGGAAGAAGACGAAGACGCCGAAAACGACGATACGCTATACGACGGAGAAGACGGCGATCCAATGTATAAAGAAGCCGTCTCGTTGATCCTTAGAGAAGGAAAAGTTTCTACAAGTTTTATACAACGTCACCTAAAAATAGGCTATAATAGAGCAGCTAGAATCGTAGATATGATGGAAACAGCGGGAATTGTGTCTGCAGCAAATCATGTTGGGAAAAGAGAAATTATCGGAAAATGAAAAAAATTTTAAAAGAAAAAAAAATGTTGATTGTCCTGATGTTTTCGTGCGGTTGCGCTGCAATGGCCTTGGACGATGACGATCTGGAACGTATTCTGAGTGAAAAAGAAACTGACCAGTACGTAACACAACTGGAAGAATATCTGAATTCCTTGAAGACAATCGTGTCGGAATTCGTTCAAATAAGTAGATACGGCGAGAAAAGTAGCGGATATTTCATTCTTAAAAGACCTGATAAAATGAAATTATACTATCTGCCTCCGGCGTCGGACGTGATCATCGCAAAAAATAATAAAGTCACTCATTACAATCGTGAATTGAAGGAAAAAACAATGACGTCCATGCATTCGTCTCCGCTGTCGTTTTTTCTGGAAAGCAAAATAAATTTGCGAAAAAATGTCACGGTTTTGTCGGCAGTAGAACTCAAAAACACCATGATTATTACCTTCTGCAAAAAAAATAGCGATGACGACGGAGCTGTAGCGCTGATATTCCAGAAGAATCCGATAAAATTGCTGAAATGGGAAATTTTTAATAATAAAAACGAAATGACTCCGTGGAATTCCACGAAAATTATTCTGACGGACAGCAAAATTAATAGCAAAAAAATTCCAGACGACGAATTCGAAAAATTTTCCGAGGTCTCTCCGGAGCTAGCAAAAAAATAACCCAAGTAATTTATCTATAATTTGACATTATCGCGCCACTTTCAGATTTTCTTCGACGTAGTATTTTGTGAACTCGTACGGCGAATTCGCAAAATATTGCAATGTGTCACGATCTATACTGAGATATTATCTCAGAATAAAAAAAGATCGAACCGGCGTCTTACACAAACTCCGGCTATATGCTGTTTTCAAAAAAGCAAGCCGAGTTCTTGAAAAAAAGCAATAAGTAATTACAAATCCTTGATTATCTCTAAATAATAGACCATACTCCGAGAAAGGCGTGCATAATCGGAGTAAGGTCTATATGGATTATTTTCAAAGAACACTGCAGCTGCCGCTGAATCAGAATATCATTCTATTCGGTGCAAGAAGTACTGGGAAAAGTACACTGTTGAAAAGGACTTTTTCGAAAAATCAATGTTTCTGGATCGATTTATTGAATTTTGAAAACGAAATAAAATATCTAAAAAATCCATCTGCGCTTATTTCTGAAGTGCAAGCATTGGATAGTAGCGTATCGCATATAGTAATAGATGAAATTCAAAAGGTCCCAAAATTATTGGACGCCATTCATTATCTTATAGAAAATATTGATAAGAAATTTGTGATTACCGGATCCAGTGCGCGAAAATTGAAATCTGCAAACGTGAATTTACTCGCTGGACGAGCGTTTGTATTCAATCTTTATCCGATGACGCATCTAGAGCTCGCAGACAAATTTGATTTAACAGATATTTTGAATTGGGGAAGTTTTCCTGCGCTATATACGCGCTGCGTTTCGAATGATGATAGAAGAATGTTTCTGACAAGCTACGCCCAAACTTATCTAAAAGAAGAAATATGGTACGAGCAATTTGTTCGGAGAACTGATCCGTTTTTGCGTTTTTTAGAAATTGCAGCCCAAACGAACGGCGAAATTATAAACTACGCAAATTTATCGCAGGATACCAGTGTTGATGACAAAACAATCAAGAATTATTTTTCGATTTTAGAGGATACTCTTATTGGTTTTTTCCTGGAGCCGTTTGAAAAATCTGTTAGAAAAAGAGTCGCCATGAAGCCTAAGTTTTATTTCATAGATTTGGGAATAGTGAAAGCATTAAACCGAACTCTTTCTATTCCATATGTAGACTTTTCAAGTGCCTATGGAAAAGCTTTTGAGCACTTTATAATTGTAGAAATCATGCGTTTCTCAAGTTATAGAAAAAATGATTTTCGTTTTTTCTATTTGCGTACAGGATTTGGGGCGGAAGTCGATCTTGTTGTCGAAAGACCAGGACAAAAAAAGCTATTCATCGAAATAAAAAGCTCTATCAATGTGCGAGACGACCAGTTATCCAATTTAATCAAACTTGCCGACGATCATGACGCCGAAGCTGTTTGTTTTTCCAGAGATAAAATCGCTCGCAAGGTCGAAAATGCAATTATATATCCGTGGAAAGATGGCATTAGCAGATATTTTTTGTAGAACAGATGATCGCTGCCGATGCGGTGTTTATCGCACCACTTTCAGATTTTCTTCGACGTAGTATTTTTGTGAACTCGTACGGCGAATTCGCAAAATATTGCAATGTGCCGCGATCTATACAAACTCCGGCTATATGCTGTTTTCAAAAAAGCAAGCCAAGGTTTTTTAACACATAAGAAATCACGGGAATATTTGACATGTGTCCATATTGCGGATATAATGACCATATATATGATCATATGGAGACGGAAATGGAAACAGTTATTCCAGCTGCGAAATTCAAGCAAAATTGTTTGCAATTACTAGAAAAGGCTCACAATGGTGAGACATTTTGCATAACAAAACGTGGGACACCGATGGCAAGATTGACGCCAATTTGTTCCAGATCACAGCAATTATTTGGAGCGATGAAAAATTCCTGTCAGTGCCATAACGTCACAGATCCAATAGATGTCGAGTGGGAAAATGTCTGATATTCTACTGGATACTCATATATTTTTGTGGCTATTAGCCGGAGATATCAAGCTTAGCAAGAAGAACACTGATCTCATAGATCAATGTACAAATTCTGGAAATAGAATATGTCTAAGCGCAATTTCCATCTGGGAGATTGCAATGCTGGATTACAGGCGTCGCATTCAATTGACTCAGTCGGTGGACAAATGGCTATCTACGGCAGTTGAAATTTCTTTTGTACGTATTCTAGAGCTTTCGCCCGAGATTTTAATTGATAGCTGTAGATTACCCGGTGATTTTCACGCAGACCCAGCAGATAGAATGATAGTTTCAACGTCGAGAATCAATAATATCCCATTACTAACGCAAGACGAGAGAATTCTAAGTTATATTACTCAAGGCTTCTGTCCTAAAATAGAGGAATAGTCATGCTGATTCTTGCTTAT
>JAITDB010000015.1 GCA_031282785.1 Holosporaceae bacterium | reverse complement strand
AAACATGCCGGCAATTATAAAAACTTTTTGCGATAGATTCACTCTGAATTTGGTAAGTGATTTGACGATATCCAGAAAGCAACGGCTCTCCAATAATCATATGATACTAAAAATCATGTCAGACGTCTTTGCAGATAAAATGCCTACAGAGGTAGAGAATATTTTGCTTGCGCGTATAGATAACGATCTTCTGGGATATATTAATAAGAATCTAGATTTTTCTGAGGGGGTCGAAAATATTAAGAATGAGATAATCTCTCTTCTTCCATCTTCGCCTTCCTCATCTTCATCTTTTCCACCTCCATTTTCATCTCTTCCTCCTCCATTCCCGTATTTTTCTTCATCATCATCGCATCTTAAAAATATAGGAAAAAGCGAACAAGAAGATAAGGAAAAAGAGAAGAAAAAGGAAACAACAAAGTATTTTATGAAAAGTGGTATTTCCTATAAGCTTTTGGATAGTAAAATTTCAAATGCCTATAAGGAATTGCTACTGAAAAAAATATCTACCGGCGAGAATTTTCTTATTAAAAGAAATGATTTTTTGTTGTCAATGCTTTTGGACTATATAAATGAACAAGAGAACAGGCCGTTTAGCGCGGAAGAAGCCATTGCTTTTATAAACATCGCAGACGATGATGAAGCAGAAAAAGCGATAAAAGATATGTATCTAAGAAAGGCTCGCGCTCTTATCAACAGTAACAGTCCAGAAGAAATCTCAGCAATTGATACGCAAAATGCTGCTGTGATCGATAAAATGCTGGAGTCACTTAAGGAAAAGAACAATCCGCCTTCTTTGCTTTCACTTGAGAGCATTCCTAATAGAGACCATATCTCAATTACTCCGCCGCTGTCCAGTAGTAGTTCTTCGTCGTCCAGTAGTAGCTCTTCATCGTCCAGCAGCGATTTATCGAAAGATCCTTCTTCGTTTTTTAAGGAACGGGATTCTCAAATTTTAGTGGGAGAAGAATATGAGGGCTTGGATAAAAATGTACAGCATCCAGTTATTCCTGCAGCGTTGATCGATTTGAATAAAGCCAATGCTGATACTCCTATAAATGAAACGCTTAACATGAAAATTATTTGGAAAAATTTGAAAGCGTTCCTACATCAGAACGAATATTATATAGAGGAATACGATGAATCTGACGATGATGACAGTGATGAAAGTTGGAGAGGAAACGGAGGAAGGTCACCAGCTCCTAATTGGATATCTGGAACAAGAGCTGCGTCACCTCCTCCGGATTATGAAATGGAACCTTCTGAGAATAAATCTACTGTTCATAGGAGTTATCCTGTCTCTAGATATAATACATTTATGAACTTTAATTCTTATAATGATGATGATAATGATGAATTATACGGATCTGGACGATCCCCTTCACCAGGAGCATCCCCTTCACCTTCTCCTGCTCCAGGGAGATCACCTGCTCCAGGAAGATCACCTTCACCTGGGGCATCGCCTCCGCCTCCTACACTTGGAAGATCACCTGCACCTGGTTACGTTTCTCTGCCGAGAGTATTTTTTCATAGTGGCATGATAAGGGATACATTAAAATATATCCCATGGGTCAAGTCATGCGTACTAGGTTCAAAATCGTCGTCTAGGCAGGCTAGAAGAAGACCATATTCCTACAATATTTCTTCATCTATAAAGGAGCAATTAAAAAAGCAAACCTACAGTATCTATCTAGATCAAAAAGCGCAGACAAAAACGCTAGTGATGCCGCTCAATATTTTGCCGACGACCAAAGACGCACATAAAAGATACAGTGGTGGTGAGCTGCCTCCTAAAAAAACGCAAACGGATAAAATGGCTGCTATTGCTCCTTCAAAATATCCTAGACCTTTCGAGCAGTGTTATGCCCATGTACTAAATGAACAAGGGAAACTGTGGGGAAGATTTATTTTGGGTATAAATGATTTCGATATTATTACACTTATTAATAACGAAAGAAATCAGTTGAAGCATTTCATGGAAAATGAGAAGAAAGCCAACGCATCTTCGTCCAGTTCCAGTAATTCTGACGCAGCTGTATCTTCGTCTAGCTCCAGTAGTTCTGATGCAGCTGTATCTTCGTCCAGTTCCAGTACATCTGCGAAACGAACCTATAGAAATGTGCCGTATGGTACAACTTTATTGCAGAGTATGTACGCATTTACTGTTCGTCCGAATGACGATAAAGATAACGATGATTAAGAGAAGCTGTTGCTAAATGATTCTTTTCTGCAATCAAAGGACCTCATCTGATGGGGTCCTTTTTTTTAGCAAATCTTTGTGGCGAAGTAGGCGAACAGGGGCTGTTCCTCGTTCAATTTTTTTTCTATTGTATAGGACGTCTTCGAAAAAAAATCATGGATCTAAACAGCCTCAATATGGATTCTGAAAACGCTCTATTGTATGCTGTAGCTTTAATTGCGTAATTCACGGAGAAAAAATGTTAGCCAAAAACTTTGATCCCAAGTCATTTGAGAAAGATTTTTCGTTTGCTGCTGAGGCAGCGCATCGCAACGAAGATGCCGAGTCGTTTATGGTACTGCTTCCGCCTCCGAACGTAACTGGATCGCTGCATGTCGGACATGCTCTCTGTTATACGCTACAGGATATCATGGTTCGCTACAAAAGATTGAAAGGATACAATGTATTATTTCAGCCGGGTCTGGATCACGCTGGAATTGTAACGCAATTACTGGTGGAAAAGCAATTATACGAAAAAGGAGCGAAAAAAGGTTCTTTGGAGCGGGAAGAATTACTTCGGGAAATTTGGCGTTGGAAGGAAAATTCCGGTGGTACAATTTTGGAACAGATGAAAGTCCTAGGAATTTCCTGCGATTTTTCTCGTCTTCGGTTTACAATGGACGACGGCAGCAAAAAGGCGGTATCTCGGCTGTTTATAAGACTGTACAACGACGGTCTGGCCTATCGAGGCGAGAGAATGGTTAACTGGGATCCGTTGATTCAGTCGGCTATTTCTGATTTGGAGGTGGTTGAAAAGGAGGTCAGCGCAAAAAGCTGGTATTTGAAGTACAAACTGGAAAACGCTGACGGATTCATCAGTATTGCTACCACTAGACCGGAGATGCTTTTCGGCGATGTTGCGGTTGCGGTAAATCCTCGGGATACACGTTATATCGATCTGATTGGGAAGAAAGTGCTTGTTCCTATTATAAATAGGTCTGTGCCGATAATAGCAGACGACTATGCAGACCCAGAAAAAGGGACTGGTGCCGTCAAGATCACTCCGGCCCACGATTTTAACGACTTCGAGGTTGGAAAAAGACACGGACTGTCTCTGGTAAACATAATGAACGAGCGCGGAGAGTTAGAAGGAGAAGAAATTCCAGAGCAATTCCGGAACATGGATAGATTCAAGGCTCGGGAAGCGGTGGTAGCTCTACTCGAAAGCGAAGATCTTTTAGAAAAAGTTGAGGCAATCAAGCACAAAGTACCTTTTGGAGATAGGTCTGGCGTTATGCTGGAGCCGCGCATTACGCGTCAGTGGTTTATCGACGCTGCAAAGTTGTCGATTCCGGCCGTAAAAGCCGTGAAAGAAGGCAAAATCGCATTTATTCCAAAACATTGGGAGAATTTATTTTTCGAATGGATGAAAAATATCGAACCATGGTGTATTTCGAGGCAAATTTGGTGGGGACATCGAATTCCTGCCTGGTACGGTCCGGACGGACAAATATTTGTCGCCGAAACGGCCGAGGAAGCTCTCCAAAAAGCCATTGTTTTCTATGGAAAAAAAGATGATGTTGAGCTCGTTCAGGACAATGATGTACTGGATACGTGGTATTCATCTGGCATGTGGCCTTTTATTGTGCTTGGCTGGCCGGATGAACTGGATCTCAATTTTTACTCGAAGATGATAATCGTCACTGGTTTTGACATTATATTTTTCTGGATTGCCCGTATGATTATGTTCGGCATCTATGCTGTCGGCGACGTTCCATTCGGCAATGTTTACATACACGGTCTTGTGCGCGACGAAAAAGGACAAAAAATGTCAAAATCCAAGGGAAACGTTATTGATCCGTTGCAGCTCTGCGATATATACGGAGCAGATGCCGTAAGATATACGCTGGCGTCTGCAGCATCTCCTGGTCGAGACATAAAAATGAGCGCACAGATGGTGGAAATCGGCAGAAATTTTCTGACCAAGCTCTGGAACGTCGTCAGATTCGCTCAGATGAACGACTGCGCCTATTGTACCAAAGATTTTAACGCAAATACGGTAAAACATCCTCTGGCCCAGTGGATAGTGCATAAAATAAAAAATATGGTCCAAGATGTGGAAAATTCTCTAGAAAATTATAGATTCGACGAGGCTACCAGATCCATATATCAATGTGTTTGGAACTCGTTTTGCGATTGGTATATGGAATTTCTAAAACCGATTTTGCAGTCGGAATCTGGAATTGACGCTTCAAACGACGTTACGGCATCAATGAAAAAAGAAATTCGCGATGTGACCGGTTGGGCCATTCTGCAATTCGTTCAGGTTTTGTATCCGATCGCTCCGTTCATGGCCAAAAAGCTCAGCGGAGAACTCGGCGTTGCTGATATATCATGGCCAGACGTCAGTGCCATAACCCTCGATTGTGGCGATTCAGTGGAGAAAATTGATCGCATTCAATCTGTGATTTCTGCGGTGAGATCTACGAGAAAATTCCTTGGCATTGCGCCATCCGAAAAACTCGAGGCCAAAATCGAAACTACAGACGACGCTTTTCGCCAACTCTGCGACGAATATAGGGAAATATTACTGCGAATGGCTGGAATTTTTGCCGTTCAGAAACTCGATTCCCAAAGTATCCCCGTCGTCATTGCAGATGCGGTCGTTCATATAGGATTCGAAGGGAAAATCGACGCTCAAGCTGAGAAAAAACGTCTCCACGACGAAATGAAAAAGCTCGAAAAAAATCGAGCTGATACCATTAATAGATTGAATAACGAGGATTTTCTGCGCAAGGCTTCTGTAGATATCGTGCAGGAACATAAAGATCGGCTGGACAGTTTCAACGATAGGATAAACAAAATTAATTACATAACCCAAAATTTGATGTAACGCTAAATTTTTTTCTGAACTACGGTGACGTTTCAGAAAAAAAATAGCCGTCTAGCATAAAATATCGTGTTCTGCTGTCAACGTTTCCAGAAGGGATTATTTATAACCTTGAGAAATTCCTCGTGGCTTGTTTTCTCGTCTGTGGAAACTGCAAAATTTCTTTTGGCTCGTTTGGCCTGGGTATTTTTGATGGCAGAAACGGTTTCTATCTTCAAATTATCATTGTGAAACGACAGGTCACTCTGGCGTCCTCCGAGAAGGTTTATGTACACTTCTGACAGCAAAAAGCAGTCGATCAACGCGCCGTGTTTTGTGCGGCCTGATGTATCTATCTCGAATCTTTTGCAAAGGGCATCGAGGCTTGCCGGCGATCCGGGAAATTTTTTACGCGCTATTTCCAGTGTATCGATAGTATTTTTCATATGAAACAGTGGCTTATCCAGGCGTGACAGTTCGCTGTTTAAAAATCCAATATCGAATTTGGCATTATGGATAATAAGAATACTATCCTGCACAAAATTGAGAAAATCATCGACTATTTCATGGAACAGAGGTTTATCTGCCAGAAATTCGTCTGTTATACCGCTTATGGCAGTGGCATCTCGCTGCATTTCTCGTTCAGGATTGATGTATACCTGATATGTGTTTCCTGTGGGAATGTGATTTATTAATTCTACGCAGGCGATGTCTACGATTCTGTCACCTTTGGCGTGATTTAGTCCAGTTGTCTCCGTATCGAGCACAACTTCTCGGAGATTCTTTGAAATAGTCATAATTGATTAACCTTTTTATGTGATTATAGGGAATTATATGCGTTTTTTGAGAGAATGTTAAGTGGCAACGTTAGCTAAAATACTGGTTCTAGACGACGAGTATGACACACAGGATTTATTTACTCAGAAATTCCGTCATCAAATTGCGGAAGGCATGTACGAATTTTCCTTTGCTACGTGTTTGCAGCAGGTTCAGGAGCAGCTGCGGGACAACGACTTCGATATTTTTCTTTCGGACATCAATGTCGATGGCATGGACGGCATAAGTCTCATAAGTCAGTTGAAAGTAGAGCGTCCTCTGATGAAATCCGTTGTTATTTCCGCCTACGGAGACATAAACACACTGAGAGCCGTCATGCGCGGCGGTGCCCACGACTTCGTCATAAAACCCATAGACTTCACGGACTTGTCTGATACTTTGTCAAAAACCGCCAACGTTGTCGCAGGACTAAAGCAAGCCGAGGCAACGCGTAAAAAATTATCAGCGATTTCCGATGAGCTGGATGTATCTGCCAAATTACAGAGAAGCATTCTTCCAGGGAATGTCGTAAAGAAGGGAAATATAGATCTGTTTGCTGATACCACTCCTGCAGCAGAAGTTGGTGGCGATTTCTACGACTATTTCTGGTTGGGCGAAACAAAACTCGGAGTCGTCATGGCAGATGTATCGGGGAAAAATATTTCGGCGGCAATGTTTGCTACCATCGCAAAAACTCTTATAAAATCTTTTTCTCGGGTATATGAGTCTCCTGCAGAATGCTTTAAAAACGTGAACCTCATGATATGTCAGGAGAACGTTACCACCATGTTTGTGACAGCCATGTATGGCGTCATAGATACCATGAAGCATGAAATCACCTATACTAACGCTGGGCATCTGCCGATAGCGGTAATGCGTCCAGGTATGTCGCCGGAATTTCTCGAATGCGATCCTGGTATGGCTCTGGGAATATTCGATGGAGTAGAATTCCTTGATAACGTTCATACATTTGGTCCAGAAGAAACAATTATTTTCTACACAGACGGAGTACAGAGGCCGCAAATAGAAAAGGAGAAGAATACGATTTTGAGCGTTTTGCTCAGGTGCTCAAGGAACATACTCTTGCTTCTCCTCCTACTATAACTGAGGAAATAATCAAATCAATTAGAAAGTTCGCCGATGGTGCGCCGCAATCAGATGACATAACAATGCTATGCGTAAAATATAAAAGAGAGGTGGCATAAAATGTTTATGGAAATAAAAAATGACCTACAAGAACTAGATGTAGTATGTGATAAGGTCAACGCATTTTGTGCGGAACATAATCTCAGCGAGAGATATCATGACATAGTACTCATACTCGACGAGTTGATTACCAATATTGTGAGCTATGCCTATCCTGAAGGTGGCGAGCATATTTTTTCATTAAAAATAGAAAGATGTGACGACAAAATTTGCATATGTCTGACGGACGATGGAATCCCATTTGATCCATCGTCGTTGTCTAGTCCAGATACGGAATCGTCTCTGGAAGAACGGAAAGTGGGAGGTTTGGGAATTTTTTTGGTCAGGCAATTATCCGAAGCTCTCGAATATTCGAGGGTGGATAATAAAAATCAGCTTCTCATAAAGGTTTCAGTAGAAAAAAAGGAGGAATAACATGGAAGTAAAAACAAGCAGTGATAGCGGTATAACAGTGCTGACTCCCGCAGGAAGAGTGGACACTGTAACTGCAAAGGCGTTCGAAGATGCTGTAATGACAGCAGCTAGCGCCAATAAGAAAATCGCCATACGCTTCAGCGAGATCGACTACATATCTAGCGCTGGATTGAGAGTCGTGCTTATGCTGGGGAAAAAATTAACGGCCAGCAATGGCATTTTGGTACTCATCGATATGCCGGAAAAAATATTTTCGGTCTTCAAAATGAG
>JAITDB010000106.1 GCA_031282785.1 Holosporaceae bacterium | reverse complement strand
CTATCTACACTTGAAGGAGACCGAATGGCGTTTTAATCATAGGCATGAAAATATTTATAAATTGTTGTTAAGTAGGCTAAGAAAATCTCCTCTCTAATCTACTCTTGAACCTAGTTTTTTTTTCAGCAATTGTTAGTTATCGTTTATTTTTCGCGGCTGATGCATATCTTTCTTAAAATTTTGTAAAAGCACGGAGAGATTACGAAAAAAATACCTTATATAATAGATATTCTTTGATAGATTTAGAAAAAAAATACGGTTGCACGCAATTATTTATTATGCGACAATAACGGACTGTAATCGGAGTATAGCTCAGTCTGGTAGAGCACAGCCTTCGGGAGGCTGGGGTCGGAGGTTCAAATCCTCTTGCTCCGACCATCGATATTTTTGCTCTTGGCTTCAAAACAAAGGATATGAACAGTGTTTGGGAAAAAAAAATTAGTATACATACTAGGTTTTGCTTTAGTTGTATTATTTGTTATATCGTACAATCTCAGTCGCAAGAGTTCTATAAAGGTAGAAGATTCTCTTCCGCCGGTCAATGTTGCGAAGGCGACTATGGGGCCAGTTATTCGCTATATTAACGCGATTGGCACACTGCGTCCGTTTGATTCCGTTGTGATAAAGTCGGAAGTGAATTCTATGATCACCAAGATTAATTTTTCTGAGGGAATGGTTGTGAAGGAAGGAGATCTTCTGCTGGAACTGGACGATTCTTCTGCAAGAGCGACTTTAATTGAGGCGGAAGCGCAATTTCGCAAGGCCAAAAGCGAGTTTGAGCCGGTGGAAAAATTAGCCGATAAGGGAGTCACGGCGAGAATTTCGCGGGATACCAAGAAGGCCGAGATGGATGTATGCGAAGCTCGAGTTTTATCCTGCAAAAATACATTGAAAAAGCACAAGATATATGCGCCGTTTAGTGGCATAGCCGGATTACGTGAAATCAGCAAGGGGCAGTATGTTGCTCCGGGCAACGAACTTCTTAAATTGGTAGATTGTCACCTGATAAAGGTGGACTTTAAGGTGTCGGAAGTCGACATAGGCAACATATATGTTGGACAGGAGGCTCGCATTCTGGTGGGTGGAGATAAATCTCAGGAGTATACAGCTCGCATAATCGCCATAGATCCTGAATGTGACAGAATTTCCCATACTTTCGATGTAAGAGCTACGCTGGAAGTACCGGAGGATGTCGCTGTTGGATCGTCTGTGCTGAAGCCAGGGCGCTTTGTGAGCGTAAAAGTAGCACCAGAAGGAAATTCCATTGGCGTGGTCGTTCCGGAGAGCGCCATCGAAAAGCTCGGAGATGACGATTATGTCTTCAGAGTCGTGGAAGGAATCGCAGTTAGGACTCCGGTTACGATTGGCATGAAAAACGATGGCATGGTGGAAATTATTACCGGCGTAAACTGTGACGAAACCGTAATAATTAGCGGTCAGACCGGTGTTCTGGAGGGAAGAAGCGTGTCCATACAGGATGGTTCTACGCCAAACGCTCTGGTAGATGAACTAAATCAACATTCGGTGGAATAATTTAGGCAGAAAATAAATACTCTTATGGTTAGGCGGGTAAATTAACATGGAAATAACAGAATTTTGTATCAAAAGGCCGGTGTTTTCGACGGTTTTGACTATGATGATCCTGGTTCTCGGAATAGTTTGTCAGGGTAGGCTTCCGGTCAGAAAAGAGCCAAAAGTAGAAAGATCCGTGATTTCCGTGGAGTCGGAATTTCGTGGAGCTAGTCCGCGAGTAGTAGAGGCGCAGATCACAAAAATTCTGGAAAGCTATCTTGCTACCATACCGGGAGCAGAACTTATTACGTCTAACAGCTCCAACGACAAGAGCGAAATAAGAATAGAGTTCTCTGCCGAAGATAGAACGCCAGATGGTGTGGCTGCAGACGTTCGAGACCGCGTATCGCAGGCTAGGGGACATCTGCCGCATGGTATTCCCGAAACCATCATCAGAAAGGATAGCTCGGACACGCATGCTGGCATCACCATAGCATTTACCAGCGATCGCCATTCGGTGGACGACCTGAGAGACTTCGTTGAACGCTATGTAAAATCAAGGTTTGAAGTCGTGCCGGGAGTTGGTAGAGTATCGGTAACAGGTGGTAATGTCAAGAGCATCAGGGTCTTTCTGGATCCCCAGAGATTGGCGGCCTACGGCTATACGCCAGTGGACGTCTACGAAGCTATTCAAAAACAACATGTGCAAAAACCATGCGGACGCCTCATCAGCAAAGATCGAGAATATATGCTGATCCTCAGTGGAGAGCTTACAAAACCAGCAGAATTCGATGAAATAGTGCTGGCTTCTCATGGCAAAGACAAAGTCGTGCGCATAAAAGACGTGGGAAAAGCAAAACTGGTGTCAGACGATATCCGAAACGGTTGTTGGTTTAATGGCAAAGAATGCGTCTGCTTATCGATTACAAAACAATCAACTGCCAATCCAATTGACCTGAGTGTTGCTGTCAACAAAGTAATGCCTGGCGTTGAAGAATTCATTCCTTCCGGAAGCAAAGCCGTCATAGTCGTGGACGAAGCTAAAGACATAAATGCATCTATGTCCAACGTCTACAGAGCGATTTTTGAGTCTACGGCACTGGTGATTCTTGTGGTGTTCCTGTTCCTGTGGTCGTTTAGAGCGACATTGATCCCAATTGTCACTATACCGGTCTCGCTGCTGGGAACATTCGCACTGCTCTATGCTTTCAACTTCTCCATTAATACATTTACCATGCTCGCCATGGTGCTGGCAGTGGGATTGGTGGTGGACGACGCCATCGTTGTGCTGGAAAATGTGCATAGACATCTGGAAAAAGGATTATCGAAACTCAACGCTGCTATTATCGGCTCAAAGGAAATATATTTTTCCGTCATTGCTATGACATTGACGCTGGCAACAGCATATATACCTATAGCTATGACTCCAGGAGAATTGGGAAAATTTTTCCGTGAGTTCGCGCTGACGTTGTCCGGAGCTGTTTTAATTTCTGGATTCGTGGCCATAACGCTCTCGCCAATGATGTGCTCGAAATTACTGAGCATCTCGAGAAAACAAAAAGCAACGGGATTCTGGAAAACGGCGTCTGAATGCCAAGAAAAATTGCTGCTGCGGTTGGAAAATAAATATGTTTCGGCTCTAAATTTTGCGCTGGAAAAAAAATATTGGGTTTTGGGACTTGGTCTCATTGTTGCCTGTGTTGGAATGCTGTTCATAAAGCTTTTGCCGTCTGAAAGCAAGCCAGTAGAGGACATAGGCTATGTGCAATTCCGCGGAAATGGTCCTATCGGAGCCTCCTACGAGTTTATGAAAAAAAATGCCGATAGAATCGACGCTATAATTGCCAAAACGCCATGCATGCAAGAGAGATGGGTGACGGCCGACACCAGTGAAATCACAGGTTTCGTTAAATTGGTAGACTGGAACAAGCGAGATAAATCTGCGAGAGAAATTGCTGAATATTTAAGTCCGCTGCTGAGAACTGTTTCCGGAGTGCCATGTACTGCGTCTTCCGGCATGAGAGACACAGAAAAAGAAATGGTGACATTCGTGCTGCAGACAAACCAGAATTACGAGTATCTTTCCAGGCACGGAAATCATTTCATGTTCGATTTCCAGGAAAAATATCCGGGAGTTGTATCGCCCATAAGATCGACGTTGGTTCCACCTCAACAGGAGTATGTCATTGAGATAAATCGCGACAAGGCGGCGTCTTTGGGAGTTGACGTCTATGATATAGTCACCACCATTGGCTACCTGGTGTGTGGAGAGAAAGCCGGAAATGTCCAGCGCGAAGCCAAAAGAGACGAATTATTCATTCAAGCAGAACAGGATCTCCGGAGAACTCCTGAAGATCTATCGAAAATGATGGTGAAATCAAAATTATACACCAAAGACAACGAAACCAAAATGGTGCCAGTAACCGATATGATCAGCACTCACGAAAGACAATCGCCAGTTGGATTGCATCACTATAACCAAATGTTATCCATTCATGTGTACGCCGATATAGCAAAGGGATACAGTCTAGGACGCGTAATCGACGACATTGAGGTGTTCAAAGCATCGCATCTGCCAGATACCATACAGCTGACCTTCGCTGGCGCAACAAAGACATATCTAGACGAAAATAAACAGATAATATTTGTGTTTGCTCTGGCATTAATATTTGTGTTCCTGGTGCTAGCGGCTCAGTTTGAGAGCTTTATCGATCCGTTTATCATAATGCTTAGCGTGCCGTTTTCCATTACGGGAGCTCTGATAATGTTGTATGTAGTACCAGATTGTTCGCTAAACATCTACTCGAAGGTCGGATTGGTCACGCTCATAGGACTTATCACAAAACACGGTATATTAATCGTAGACTTTGCCAATACGATTCTGGAAGAAGGAGTGTCTGCCGTCGAAGCCGTAAAACGAGCCGCTCATCTGCGATTGCGTCCGATTCTCATGACTACCTTCGCCATGGTGATCGGCAGCGTGCCATTGGCATTGGCGTCTGGAGCCGGAGCTGCATCTCGAAAGCAAATCGGCTGGTCCATTGTGGGAGGAATGTCGTTTGGTACTCTGTTTACGCTGTTTATTGTGCCAATTGTGTATATTTTCCTCGCAAGATTTAAACAGATAACAATAAAAACTGAAAAAAAAATAAATGGAAAGTGATATCAGCATATCCCAAAACGCTTCCGCCAAACCCATAAAATATGTGGCAGAACAGCTGGGGATAGCTGAAAATTATTTGGAGCTGTATGGCAATCATAAGGCAAAAATTTGCTCGTCTCTGTGGCCGCAAATACAAAATAATTCAGACGCCAAACTCATTTTGGTAACGGCTATCAATCCAACGGCAGCCGGAGAGGGAAAAACTACCATCACCATCGGTTTGGCCGATACTCTAAGGCGTTTGGGACATAAAAGCTGCCTGGCTCTGCGGGAACCGTCACTCGGTCCCTGCTTTGGCCTAAAAGGAGGCGCTACCGGCGGTGGATACGCTCAGGTCATCCCAATGGAAGAAATCAATCTGCACTTCACCGGCGATATCCATGCCATAGCCAGCGCCCATAATCTGCTGGCAGCCATTATTGACAATCATATGCATCATGGAAACGAGCTAAACTTCGATCCCAAGCGCATTGTTTGGAAAAGAGTCGTTGATTTGAACGATCGCGCTCTGCGCAGCGTTATTGTGGGACTCGGAAATAAATCCAACGGAATCGTGCGCGAATCCGGTTTTGATATTGCAGTGGCGTCGGAGATCATGGCCATTCTATGCCTGTCCCAGGATCTTGCGGATCTGAGATCCCGCATCGATAAAATAATCGTCGGATACGATGTGCACGACAAAATCATCAATTGCGGAAAGCTAAATGTCACCGGAGCTCTGGTAGCACTGCTGAAAGACGCTCTTAGGCCCAATCTGGTCCAAACACTGGAGGGAACTCCGGCCCTGATCCACGGTGGACCGTTCGCCAATATCGCTCACGGATGCAATAGCCTGATGGCCACAAAATATGCCCTGAAATTGGCCGATTACGTCGTGACAGAAGCCGGATTCGGCGCCGATCTCGGAGCAGAAAAATTTTTGGACGTCAAATGTCCTCTGCTGAAAAAAAATCCAGACCTCGTAATAATCGTTGCCACAATCCGCGCCATAAAACTACACGCGACCGATAAAAAAAACGCCCTTTCCTCAGGATTCGTCAATCTCCAGAAGCACATTGAAAACATGCAGCATTATAATCTGCCACTGATCGTTGTTCTGAATGAATTCTCCAGCGATACTCCTCAGGAAATAGAGTATGTGAGACATCAATGCAATGCTCTGGGAGTCAAATTGGCCGTTTCAAGAGTGTGGCAGCACGGATCCGAGGGCGGAATCGAAATGGCCGAAGCCGTTCTGGATATCATGCATACCAGCTCTGGCCTCGATTCCAGTAATTTTAATCCGCTGTATTCTGCCCACGATTCCGTTTTTGAGAAAATACATAAATTGGCAACTGTCATCTACGGAGCCAGCGACGTTTCCTACTCGCCTCAGGCGCGCGCCGTTCTGAACGCTGTCGCAGAAGACGATGAGGCGAAATTTTATCCCATCTGCATGGCGAAAACACAATATTCTCTCGGCGATGATAAAAATATGCTCGGAAGACCTCACGGATTCAACATAACCATTCGAGATGCACAAATCATGGCCGGAGCAGGATTCGTTGTCACCTACGCCGGTGATATCGTAACAATGCCAGGACTCCCAAAGCATCCGGCGGCAGAATTGATCGACGTCCATGACGAAAAAATTACAGGACTATCTTAGCAGTCAGCCAAAAAAAAGAGGCAATACCACTACCAGCAGAAAAAACAGAATTGAAACGGCTCTTCCTTGCTGGCAAATGATATGCCTCTGAATACAGTTATTATATACATAATGCCCCTTGCTGAAGGCAATAAAATTCTCGAAAAAAACACAAAATATAACATGATATGCAACGATACTACAATAAAATTTTAGGTTCAAGAGTAGATTAGGGAGGAGATTTTCTTAGCCTACTTAACAACAATTTATAAATATTTTCATGCCTATGATTAAAACGCCATTCGGTCTCCTTCAAGTGTAGATAGAATT
>JAITDB010000104.1 GCA_031282785.1 Holosporaceae bacterium | reverse complement strand
TAAATTGGGATTCAGAAATATGGGTATTTTTTATGTATCTATTTTTCATTGATATATCCTACCTTATTGGGCTAGAAAATCAATCTAATCTACTCTTGAACCATCAAAATATATCATACAACAAAGAATATAAAATGTCAAGAAATTTATCCGCTTTTTTGAGAAAAATATAAAACAAAGACAAAATCGACACATTTGGTGTTTTTTTATCCTTGAAGAGTAATCTCGCAAAATAAAAAATATATTTTTTTTAATTTAGTTGCTTGCCTTTGCAAAAAAAATATCATATTGTTCGAATCACTATATGGACTTTTGTATAGTGTTTTTATAATGGAGGAAAATAAAATGTTAATGAAGAAACTCTGCATCGTCGCCTGTGTTATGGCGAGTGTTTGTGGGAATGTATCAAGCATGGATCTGTTTGATGGAGTATACAATCAGCAAAAAGATAAAGTATACTATAATAGCACAGGAATCGATTTTTATATGGAAGTCACTTACAATACAATGCTTAATGCTGCACAGCAAGAGGGCATTTTATTTCCTGATGGAAAAGTAGAACCTAATATAATTTTCATTCCTAGTCCTGCAAGAAATATAGATATCAGTGACAGAGCATACGCGACACTGATAGGCAATACACCAGCTCAGACAGCATATAATTTATTTGGCTACTATATGACAAGAGGACTACAAAACGATACAGCTAAGACACTCGAAAAATGCGCTAAGCTGGAAGCTATGAGATTACATTCCAACACAGGATATATCGTTGAATGCATTCATGGTATGTTAAACGTCTATGCTCAGTCTGGTTCCATTCAGAAAATGTATGGACATATCAATGGATGTGCTTTAAAGTTAGACCGTCTCAACAAAACGAACCAACTTCTTAGTATGAAGCCTGCTTACCAGGTTCTCTCTGAAGCTGCAGAGAATTTGTTCACGTTATGCCAAATCGAGAAAGGTTTATTGGAACAAAATGTATCTATACGACTTACTCAGGCAAATTTAATGCAATGTTTTAAAAATACTCAAAACATGAATTATGTCGGTATGTGGCTAAATAGGAATATAAGCTCAATAATTAGACCTGAAATGTTGTCAAATTCAGCACGCTAAATATCTGAAAATTTTTCGGAAAAAACTCCGATACTTGTGTCATTGACGCTTGTGTCGGAGTACATAATTGCAGTGCCCTCTCCTCATTCTCAGTACGATAGATAATAAATGGTAATTAAGAGCGGCGAATTTTTCGTCTTGATTTATGAGTATTTTTGCAATATACTCTACTAATATTAGATTTTGTATATTTTTATTGAGCTAGGAGAACAGAGATAATGAAAAAAATTTTGTTTCTTTCCGTTATTTTGTGCGGATTAGGGATATTGGTATCCGGATGTGCTAGACAGATATCGTCTTCCGTGTATGATGCCAAGACTCTGGGCGCTGCCAACGAAACCTTTGAATGCGTAGTCGTTAAAGTACGTAAAGTCATGGTTGAGGAAGGAGAACGTCTAGAAGATAACAAAACTGGTGCTGTTGTAGGAGCCGTTGCCGGCGGAGCTCTCGGAAACGCGATCGGCGGAGGACGTGGCCGTGTAATCTCGACCGCAGGAGGAGCGCTCCTGGGCGGAATCGGCGGTGCCTTTGCAGAAAAAGCATTGAAATCACAGGAAGGTCTGGAATACTTGGTTAGACTCAATTCTGGCGCTATGAGAACCGTCGTGCAAAGCGCTGAGAATCCTCTGTATCCGGGACAAGCTGGCTACCTTATAATCGATAACAGAGGCAGATCCAGGGTAATACCAAAATAGTTTTTGCTTATCTACGTAAACTCCATAGAGTGTCGAAAATAATTTCGGCACTTTTTTTTGCCCGCCCAAAATTTTTCTGCAAAACAAATCTGCAAGCACAAATTATTTTTCCATGACCTGCGTTAGCAATCTGATATCTTCGGCCAGACTGTTATCGGACTCGAGACTTTTTTCTATTCGTTTGACGGCATGTAGCACTGTTGTGTGGTCTCTGTCTCCGAAAATTTTTCCTATCTCCGGCAAAGAGAGCGTCGTTAATTTTTTCGACAAATACATGGCCACCTGACGCGGCAACGCTACCTGACGTACACGTCGCGACGATGACATATCACTCAGTTTTATGGCATAATGAGCTGCAACTTTTTTCTGAATCTCTTCCACAGTTATTTTTTTCTCACTGACTCGGAGAAGATCCGAGAGCACGTCCCGAGCACTATCCACGGTTACTTCTCGTCCCACGAGGACGGCATTGGCGACTATTCTGTTCAGCGCGCCCTCCAATTCTCTGATGTTGGAGGTAATTTTATGAGCCACGAATTCCAGTACTTTATCGGGTATTTCCACAGGAAATAACGTAGCTTTCGCATGAAGAATGCCCAGTCTCAGTTCGTAAGTAGTGGGATGTATGTCCGCCACCAGTCCCCAGCCCAGACGCGACTTAAGACGCTCTTCCATTCCGTCCAAATCTGACGGAGACTTATCAGCAGAAACCACGACCTGTCTTTTATTATCGACCAATGCATTGAAGGTGTGAAAAAATTCTTCCTGCGTAGAATCTTTTCCGCAAATAAACTGAATGTCGTCTATCATAAGGACGTCCACCGAGCGAAATTGCTCTTTAAAAGCCATAGTATCCTTGTAGCGGACTGCCTTAACGAACTGATACATGAACTTCTCCGCCGATAAATAGGCGATATTTCTATCCGGGGAACGCGATTTTATGCTCCAGGCAATGGCATTCATGAGATGAGTTTTTCCAAGTCCCACAGGTCCATATAAAAAAAGCGGATTGAAAGCTACTTGATCAGATTCCGCGACTCTCAACGCAGCCGCATAGGCCAATTCATTAGGCTTTCCCACAACAAAATTGTCAAATGTTAACTTGGGATCAAGAGGAATACAGAGATCCGAATGCTCTTCAAGTCTTCTATCTGGAACGACGGCAACTGGCTCCGGTACAGTATTTACAGGAACAGAATATATATGCGACGGTATTCCCACAACCGAGAATTCTACTTCCTTTATGGCTCGATTTTCCTGAATGCAGGAGTGCAAAATCTTGTCGGCATAATCCTTTTGTACCCAGTCTCTCAGAAACATGTTTGGAGCATTGATGTATAACACTCCATTCTCGAATCTGTCAACAGACAGAGGCGCAATCCAAGTTTCAACCGTTGCATTACCCAAACTCGACTGTAATCTGACGAAAACAGCCTTCCAAATTTTTTCAATATCAACTTCGTGCAAAAGATACTCCTCTTGCCGAAAAAAAATCGGCGAAGTGAAATAAAAATCTATTTGGATTCAGTGGACTTCATCATCCTATTTAGACGAGATACTTTGCGGTTAGCTGCATTTTTATGCAGTATTCCCTTGGAAGCTCCCTTCTGAATTTCGGCTTGAGCCTCTGAAAATTTAGAGACGGCATCCCCGGATCCTAAACTGGAAATAAATCTCTTGATGAAGGTTTTTATCCTGCTGATCGTGCTTTTGTTGTGTTCTGCTCTTTTTTCACTTTGTTTTGCTCTTTTCAAAGCAGATTTATGATTAGCCATACTTTTTTATTTCTCCCGTTAAGTTCTATCTAATGTAGAAATTATCAAAATACTTTGACACGTCCTCCAGGATAAGTCTATCAGAAAATATAGGATGTTCAACTACAAATTCGTCTTTATCTCTGCATTTTTGTAGGATGAGTTTTTTCACGCCCATATCCGATAATTCCTTGAACAGATCCAGGAGCAATGACATTTCTATAGATTCGTGGAGCGTTATTCTCACTTCGAAGTCGATATTGGAGCTAATTACTATCTCTAGACTCCTACGAGCCGTTTCTCCACTGCCTTTTACACCGGTTATCAGATGATACTCGCCGAAAGAATGTTTTACATCGAATCCAATCCAATTCACCAGTGGAATTACGCGGGTCAGCATATGGGGATCCGTTCCGGCTGTATGAAGTCCTACCAGAAATCCCATTCTTTTGACGTCGGCAATGGCCATGGGCAACATACTCTGAGCCAAAGGCTCTCCTCCGCTGAAAACTACTGCCTCAATGAAGCCGATCCTCTCGCGCAGCAGTCCAAGAATGTCCTCCCAGGGAAGCGATTCGGTAAGAAGAATTGACTGAAGATGCGGATTATGACAATAAATGCATCGCCACGGACATCCCTGCATAAATATTACCGCAGAAATGTGATCAGGATAATCCACCGTGGTCATGGGCACAATGCCACCAACAAACAAAGCGTTATTCATATAAATTAACCAATTGTCAGAACAAAAACAAAGCACACCACAAACCGTACATATTTCACTGAAAAAACACCCTATGGCATGCTATGTTTTTTAAATTTAGATACTTCCTGGGAAATTACATGCTACAACAAGAAGCGTTTTCTTCGAAATGCACTCTTTCTGCGAATTCTCCCTTCTTGCCGATATTAAAGTATGACACCGGCCGATGATATCCCATCACTCGAGTCCAAATTTCACACTGCTGACGCTCGTTGTCGTCCAGCTTGATTTTATCATCTATTGTATTATTCATAATTGTAACCTCCATTACACTATACCTATAAACTATCACAAAAAAACAATTTTTTATACGCAGGGAATCGATTTTTATGATTTTTTTCTGGATGTCGTCCCAAAGTTACGATTAAAGAGTTACGATTAAAAAGTTACGAGAAAATCGCGTCATCCCAAAAATAATATAAAAAAATATATTTATAATGTTGGTATATTTTTAATAAAATGGCTTTAACTTGTTGATTATAGATCTTATAGTTAGAGAGATTTTCTAGTTACGATGTATCGAAAGGTCTGTATATATGCGCTTTTAGGTAGTAGTTGGTTTTATGACCTTGTTGTATTAGGAGGTAATAGTGAGAGTTTTATTAATAGAGGATGACACTCAAACAGCAAAAGGCATTGAAATATTGCTAAAGAAGGAAGGAATAACCGTCGATACAACTAGTTTCGGACAATATGGGCTGGAAGTGGGGAAAATATACGATTACGATGGCATAATACTAGATCTCATGCTACCCGACATCGATGGAGTAGACGTTATTAAAAAACTAAGAGCCTCAAACGTGCGAACTCCAGTACTTGTGCTGTCAGGATTATCTAATTGCAAGGACAAGGTCACCTGTCTAAACACCGGAGCAGACGATTACGTTACAAAACCTTTCGAAAGTAGAGAGCTGGTTTCCCGCATACAGGCAATTGTCAGAAGATCAAAAGGACATGCCGAATCCGTCATAAAGGTCGGAAAAATGACGGTTAATTTGCAGAGCAAACGCGTCGATATAGAGGGAAAGCCATTGCGTCTGACCGGAAAAGAATATTCAATATTGGAATTGCTATGCCTGCGAAAAGGAGCTACCCTCACAAAAGATATGTTCTTGAATCATCTCTATGGCGGCATGGACGAACCAGAATTGAAAATTATAGATGTTTTCGTATGCAAATTGAGAAAAAAACTAATGGAAGCGCTCGATGGAGAATGCTACATAGAAACAATATGGGGACGCGGCTATACCATAAAAGATCCCTTGGTAGCAAACGACAAAACTGCACTGGGCACAGAGTACTCAACACTGCAGCAGAACGGTTTTTAGATTTTCAAGAACATTCGCATTAACATTGCTGAGATGCTCGAAAATCTATCGAAATGCTGAGATTGTTGAAAGCTGTTCAAAAAACGCCATCATAAAGCGACGAATATTTGGAAATGCAAAATATCTTACGATCTCCTGGAGCATTCAACAATCCTCATTATGCAATAGTTTCTGTTATATAGAGGCCACTTTTTAGTCATTCACCTCTTCATCCGTTTCGTTATTTATATCGCTTGTTGCTTCACTATTATCTGCAACGAATACTCGTCGTAGAGGTGTTTCTTCAAATGGCCTAGATGCAGATATATTTCTTATTTTTGTATCTTCTTGCCAAAGCGTTCTGGTATGTGCGGAATGGAATATGGACAATTTGTCCAATAATTTATTGAATTTTCCGTCTGGTCCCATAAAAAATTTGGATATTAATGCGACCCTTTTGTTACGTTCGGCATACAAAGACGTCATATATAGATAAATTACTTTGGAAATGCGTGTTATTGCATAAACAGGTATAGCAATTGCCATGATCAAGAGTACGAACTTTCAAAGTAATTTATCTATAATATACAGCAAGTGCCTTTTTGGCATCTGGTAAAGCATCAAATAGCGGTGTTGTTTGACCATCGACTGATATAATCTGTTCCAGCAGTTTGCGATGATTCGGACACTCATCCAAAGCATGCTGATAACAGGCTGCATGCGCTATGGTCATAATAGTATATGCTTTGCTTATATCTATTAATAGATCAAACAGTGCATGTTCAGGATCATTTTTCTGTGGTTGTTGTAGCAATGGTCCAACTTTATTTATTATATAGACTGTTGGGTAAAAAGAAGGTGAACGTTCTGCTTCTTGAGCAACCAGTAAAAGTGTTTTATAGTAGACTCTTAACTTATGCATATCCGTCAATGCCTTTGCCATGGAGGACTCTTCTCCAGTAAGAAAATCGACGAAGCGGCGTGCCATATTTAGTGTTTTGATCTCATTATTTGTATTAAAAGCAGTTTCAAAGAGAAAATAGCAAATTAATCCCTTTTCAAAATCTGGTAGTATTTTGAACAGAGTAGTTTCAAAATCGTTTTCCAATATAAATCTATATTGAAAAATATTAAAGATCTCTATTATCTCGAGATTTTTGTCAACTTGGACATCATAAACACTTCTTGGCTGCAGAATGAATAGGGAGTATGACAACCTCTGTACTGCCTGCTGATTGAGTGTTGTCAAGAACATATTTTTTAGCAGATTCAGTAGAATATTATGAGCAACTGCCTGCTGATCTTTCTGTGATAGTAGATTGCATAAATTCGACGTTTTTCCATCTTGATCGATAAATAATTCTCCTATTCGATTGACGTACATATCCTTAGATATTGAGGTTGATCTAGAGTCTTCTGCATTGTCGTCGATGACTGCGCGTTCCATTATATAAAGCGCTGCCATAGCTTCTCTCGCTGGATCTAGATTTATAAAAGAAGGCATCATATGAAGGTGGCTTTCACGATCCAAGTTCAAAAACATTTGAGAAACACTGTGAAAATATCGATCCATTTTTTTAGTGCCGCGAGCTATATCTTTTAGTATACATGGCTCACTATGATAGTGCGTAGTATATGGCATCATCTAGAGAAGTGAATTTAATTTTTAATGATCTGATTTTTCTTTTGGTTCAAGAGTAGATTAGAGAGGAGATTTTCTTAGCCTACTTAACAACAATTTATAAATATTTTCATGCCTATGATTAAAACGCCATTCGGTCTCCTTCAAGTGTAGATAGAATT
>JAITDB010000102.1 GCA_031282785.1 Holosporaceae bacterium | reverse complement strand
AATTCTATCTACACTTGAAGGAGACCGAATGGCGTTTTAATCATAGGCATGAAAATATTTATAAATTGTTGTTAAGTAGGCTAAGAAAATCTCCTCTCTAATCTACTCTTGAACCAATTAGAATTAATGAAAAATACTAAAAGACAGATACAGGATCGTCTAAAAAAAGCCAAAGAAGCCCAAAGACCAGGAGAACATTCCGATGCAATAGCGGAAACCATAAAAGAAGAAGAAAATCGTCTGAAAAATATAGAGACGGAAATAAAAGAGCAGGAAAAACATTTAAAGTCGCTGCTGGAAAAAATAAAAGAAGATAAAAAAGAGGCTATAAAAACTCAATCTAAAAAAGAAAATATATGGAAACGTTTGTATCGCAAATTTTCCCGTAATAATGACGATGAACGCGGAATTTTTTTGAAATCTGCCTCAGGAATGGCCTACTTTTTTAGAGAAAAATTAGTAGAAGGCATGCAAGATGCGTCTCAAAAATCTGAAGCGTTGTTGCTCCTACGACACGTACGCAAGGATCTGGAAAGACTGGAAAAAATGTATCTTCTGACAGATAACGAATCCAAAAAAAGCAAAGGATTTGTCAACAAATCTGCCACAGCCACAATAGTAGAAGCAGAAGTTGCCGGAAATGTACAGTTCAACAATCAAGTCACAGAATTTTCCACTGTCTATAGACATGCAGAAAAAAGTCCGATTTTAACGGAGAATGGGGAATTTGTCATTGTTAGAGCGACAGTGCCGTCGGCCACATCTGGTCAGCTTGGCAGGAGATTTCTGGAGACCAATAGTTTCAAGAGTCTACTTTCGTATTTGGACAAAAATAAAATCGAGCGAGAACCCACGGACCAAGAAAGTAATTCCGACAAATTAGCGGATTACATGCGTGTACTTGGCGCAGACGTGGGAAACGTTATTAGTAGCGAAATCGGAAGAGTACTAAGCAATACGGGAGGTATCGGCGGGAGCTCCATTGGTGGCATTATATCGGGAGGAATTGGAGCGTCATCTGACCATGAATGGATTTATAAAATTATAGAAAAACCAAAAATAGAATCCGATAAAGCATTGCCGATAATAGATGAGCTAATTCCCTTTAAAAAAAGAATTGTCATAGACTATATGCTATCCACGGGAAAAAATATAGTAAAGGCAGGCTTGGGAACTCCAAAATTCGGATTGCCAATTCCGTTCATTGGTGCTTCCATATCCAACGCCAATGGAAAAGTAGAGAAAAGAACAGGCAGCGACACGTTACATGACATGTTTGGCAAGTACAATTCAATGTCATTGGGAATAATAGATACTGATACTCCAATAACTTCTATAAATTTGCTATTGGCCAATCAATCTCATCAGTTGCTCAAGATGTTTCAGTCAATTGGAGAAAGAAATGTGCAATCGAATGTATTGTTTGAATTGCAGGAAGTATATAACAATCTCTTGCGTTTAGAGAACCTTGACAGCTCCGCAATTACAGAATTATTCAGACAATTTATCACAGATTGTGTGACAATTGCTCCACTTGCAGAAGCCTACGATAATGCAGAGGAATCAGAAAAAGATAGATTGGCAGAGGAAATTGGCGTGAAAAATAATAACGGCTTGCTAGCGAATCTGGTTAGATCGTTTAGAGATATATGTCAGGAACAATACATACATATATTTAAGCCTTATTATGAAAATGCTTTTCAGTATATATTCCCGAAATAGGATGAAATTTTAAAAAACGATGGGTAGTAAGATCAGAAGGTAATTGCGAGATAGCGGAAATAAAAAAGCATTCCTGCCGGTTGACAAAGTTTTCGTGGAAAGTTTATGCTGCAGAAAATGATTCGGGAGTAATAATAAAAATGGGATTTAATTGTGGCATAGTCGGATTGCCGAACGTTGGGAAGTCCACTTTATTCAATGCGCTGACACAGACAGCCGCTGCTCAGGCAATGAACTATCCGTTCTGTACCATAGAACCGAACGTCGGCATTGTGGGAGTACCGGATCCGCGTTTATATACTTTGGCTCGCATTGCCAAAAGCGCAAAAATAATTCCGACTCAGATAGAGATCGTCGATATAGCGGGTCTTGTGAAGGGCGCCAGCGATGGCGAAGGCCTGGGGAATCAGTTTCTGGGGCATATTCGGAGCACGGACGCGATCCTGCACATAGTGCGCTGCTTCGAAAGCTCGGACATAACTCACGTTCACGGTAATGTGGATCCGATTCGTGATATTGAAGTGGTGGAAACGGAGCTCATGCTCGCGGATTTAGAAAGTTTGAAGAAAAAGCAGGCGTCTGTGGCGAAAAAAAATAATCCAGAGGCAGCTGCGGAAAAAATTTTTTTGGCGAAGGCCATCGACTGGCTTGAAGCAGGAAAAATGCTATCGCGACTGCCGCTTACAAAAGACGAAGAAAATTTTGCTGGCTCCCTGCATTTGATCACCAAAAAACCTATTTTATACGTTTGCAATGTAAATGAAAACGAGGTTGTCACTGGCAATCATTGGACAAAAAACGTATCGGAATTCGCCAAAAGCAGGAACTTTGGCAGCATTATTGTTTCGGCGGCCATTGAATCCGAAATTGCGATTATGACCGACGAAAGTGAGAAAGAGGAATACATTGCGTCTCTCGGATTGTCTGAATCTGGACTGTCGCGTGTAATTCGCGGAGGCTATGATCTGCTGAATCTCGTGACTTTCTTCACAGCCGGACCAATGGAAGCGCGCGCCTGGACAACCCAGAAAAATGCGAAAGCTCCCACAGCTGCTGGCGTGATCCATACCGATTTCGAGCGCGGATTCATATGCGCAGAAACCATAAGCTATCACGACTACGTCGCGTGTGGAGGCGAGTCCGGAGCTAAAGCCGCCCGAAAAATGCGTCTCGAGGGAAAAGAATACGTGGTAAACGACGGCGATATCTTTCATTTTCGCTTTAATGTGTAATCTCATGCACTACGGTATTGTTCCGCCCACAACTGAGAATATACAACGCGCCGCGGAAAAGCTGGCAAAGGGAAATCTGGTTGTATTCCCGACGGAAACCGTATACGGACTAGGAGGCAATGCCTACGACGACAACGCCGTTGCACAAATATTTTCTTGCAAGAATCGTCCGGAATTTAATCCGCTGAGTGTGTGCTATGGATCGCTGAAGCAAGCATCAGCAGACGTTTTTATTGATGAGAAGGCACGACTGCTGGCGAATTTTTTTTTGCCGGGACCAATAACTCTGCTCTTAAAAAAAAAACCAGACGCGAAATTATCCTGGTTGTGCTCTGCTGGACTTGAAACCGTTGGCATAAGGGTCCCGGATCATCCGGTGGCACAGGCGTTGCTGGCGTATCTGCCATTTCCACTGGCAGCTCCGAGCGCCAACCAATCGGGGAGAATCAGTCCTACTTCTGCCGCAGACGTCGTCGACGCCATGGAAACCGAATCGCTCTGCATAATAGATGGCGGACCATGCAAAATCGGCATTGAATCGACCATTCTAGATCTCACTGGTAGTAGTCCAATCATCGTGCGGCTCGGAGCCATCGGAAAAGACGAAATCTCTGCCAAATGTAGCTGTCTCTTCTCCCAAAATAATCTCGAAAATAATTCCAATGCGCCGACAAAGCAACTGAAACATTATGCGCCCCGCAAAAAAATTGTGCTTAATTGCGGCACTGCAGACAAATCCGACGCATTGCTGGCGTTCGGCACTCCGTTTTCCAACGAATGTGCGCACGTCCTCAACCTCAGTGTGAACGGCGATCTGCGCGAAGCCGCCGCAAATTTGTTCGCCATGATCCGCCAACTGGATAAAACCGACGCTCGGCATATATGCGTCATGCCGATCCCGAATATCGGCATTGGAATCTCCATCAACGACCGCCTGCAGAAAGCCGTCGATGCATCGGCATCTTCCTAGATATCGTTCCACCCTGCGGATTAAATAATGAAAGTCAAACTCAGTGTCGCGCAGGACATCTTCCACCAGGTATAGATAGATTACTTTGAAAGTTCGTCTTTTTTATCACGGTAATTGCTATATTTGTTTATGCAGTAGTACGCATTTCCAAAGTAATTTATCTATATCAAAAATATTTTCTCTATCTCCCCCAAAAATGTGGTATATATTGTAGCCGGAGGCCATCAATGAGCGGATTGTTAAAGCCAAGTTCGGATTTTGTTTTTGCGAACCTGTTCGGTGTAGAAAAACACAAACGGGCGCTCGTATGTCTGCTAAATGCTATTTTAAAGGGAAAACCTACAATCAAAAGCATCACGCTCCTTAATCCGCAGCATAAAAAGCAGAGAAAAGACGGAAAATCTACAACTCTTGATATCGAGGCCGTTACCGACAATAAAAGTATCGTCGATATCGAGATTCAG
>JAITDB010000101.1 GCA_031282785.1 Holosporaceae bacterium | reverse complement strand
AATTCTATCTACACTTGAAGGAGACCGAATGGCGTTTTAATCATAGGCATGAAAATATTTATAAATTGTTGTTAAGTAGGCTAAGAAAATCTCCTCTCTAATCTACTCTTGAACCAATTGCAAATACTGCATAGCACGAAATTTTATAAAATATGGAATTGATAAAAAACTTATCTGTAAAATTTTTGGCTTTACCAACGATGAATATGAAAATTTTGTGAAATCGGTAGATTAAAAAAAATGAAAGAGACAAATTTAATGAAGAAAATCGAAATTATTCCATATAATCCGGATTGGCCAAAAATTTTTGAGGCGGAAAAAGAAATAATTTCCATGGCACTTGGTGATAACTTGGTTGCGATTCATCATATTGGGTCAACTGCAGTTCAGGGATTGTCTGCCAAGCCGAAAATTGACATCGTTGCAGTAGCAAAAAATCGCGAGAGAGCGATAACCGATTTGGAAAATGCCGGATATGCGCACAAGGGCGAGTGGAACATTCCGCTGAAATGCGGATTTACCAAAAGAGGTACAGCGAACGTAAATCTGCATGTGTTTTTCGACGAAAATCATCCGGAAGTCGAACTGAATCTGAAATTCCGCGATTATTTGAGAGCTCATCCGGACATGCGCGGCGAATATGCGGCCATCAAAATAAAAATTTTGGAAGACGAAGATGCTCATCAAAAATCCGAAAAATCACCGCTTCCAATTTATACCATCAGAAAAAGAAAGTTCATCGATAATATCATAAAAAACACTGGATTTAATCGATTGCGGGTTCTGAAATGTGCTACGGAAAACGAATGGGACGCAGCAAAAAATTTTCGGAAAAATTATTTTGAGCGCTTGGCTAAAAAAGATTCGATTTCCGAAAATTTCGATGATCCGAATCACGAACATTTTATTTTATATCGTGGCGTAGAAATTACTGGCTACGCCGATATTTTTATCGTTTCGGAATCGGAAGCTAAATTATCCGTTTTCGAAAATCATGATCCAGAAGCAACTCCATATTTTTTGAACATCATAAAAGAATGGATGGATATTCACGGGTACACAAATTTATGCCAGGATTTTTGAAAATGAAAATAGATTATCTTGCCAATCACCAGCATCTTATTCCTGTTATTGCGCGATGGTATTTCGATACCTGGGGAAAATTTTCTGAAAATCCGTCGATCGAAAATGTAAAGATACGGCTTGCGAATCGATTAAATACCGATAAGCTGGACATATGTTTCCTGTGTTTTGATGATGATTGCAACAACGAGCTGATCGGTACATTTAGTTTAAGGCAAAAAGATATTCCACATAACGAAGATCTTTGTCCGAGTTTGTCTCATCTGCTTGTGATTGAAAAATATCGCCGACAAAAAATTGGCGAAACTTTTATTAATTACGCAAAACAACAGGCCAAAAATTTTGGGTTCGAAAAAATGTATCTTTATACCATCGATAAAACCGTTCATTTATGGTACGAAAGACTTGGATGGAAGATTATCAAAGAAGACGTAGTTGGAAAATTCGATATAAAAATTATGGAGACGAATCTGTGAAATTTCCTTTTGAAAAAGCCGTTTGGAAAAATGCTTTTGGAATAGACATCGCGGAACATTGTGTCGCAAATAATCCGTTTCCCATCGACTGCGCAATTGCAAAATTTCGTAGCGGAAAATATCCATTGAAGATAAATCATAATTTTCACGAAATGTTTTACGTTTTAGATGGAGAATGTTTTATCGAGTTTGACGATGAAACCGTCCATCTGAAAAAACAGGATGTGCATATCATAGAGCCGGGGAGGGCACATACGACTCGTGCTGAATACGCAGATATTTTGATAGCCTGCACTCCTCCTTTCGATATCAAAAATGTGGAATTTGTGGATAAAAAATGCGATCAATGATGCTACACAAAATCAGCGGCATTTTATCCGGCACTCCGACATGGGTATTTTTCGTTTTCGCTTATCTGGTATTCATCGGAATCAAAGCGACAAAAGACAGAATCATGCATGTCGGAAAAATATTTCTGATGCCGAGCATTTTTTTCGCATTATTTCTAACCAGATTGATTGCAATAGGAAGATTAGACGTTTGTATGATTTTTTCCATTGCAATGTTTATCAGTTTGGCGTTTTCGTATTTTTTTCTAAAAAGGGAACCGCTGAAAATAGAAAAATCGCACGTTTTTGTAAAAGGATCCTACGAAACTTTAATCGTTGTCATGATAATCTTTATCATAAAATATTACTTCGGATATATGAAAGCCGTAAATGGCGAATTGGAGAAATATCTGATTGCAGAAATTATTATTTCCGGCATAACGAGTGGATTTTTGGTTAACAAGGCGATCCACTATGCACGGTTGATCTGCGTCAAATGATAATTTGCATAAGGATTTTTTGTGCGTATACCATGCTGCAATAACGGCGAAGAAATTTTATAAATCTCTGTTAAAAATGATATTTATTGGAAAACATGAGGTGGTAAACTTGAATCTAATGTTTTCTTAACATTTACTTTGATTTTGTGCTAGCATTAGACGAATTGGCTTTTTGATCTCCAAGTAGCAAACGGAAATAAAAGGCGGGGAGACGCTCAGAGACAGACAATAAAACAGATGAATTGACATGATTGTTGGAATAAAAAATAAAATAGACAATTTTTATATAGTTAAAAATTACAGAAACATATATCACTACGTAAAACCCTATAAAATCAGAGCATTGTTGGCTGTTTTCATAACCCTGCCGGTGGGAATGATGGACGCCATAATCGCCATGGCACTGAAACCTTACATGGACGTAGTCATGATAGAAAAAAATCTGGCCGCCAGTTCTTACATCCCCTTGTTAATCGTATTATTCAGCCTATTGCAGAGCGGTTTTAACTATTCCTCCACCTATCTAAATGCCTGGGTTGGAGCGAAAATAAGCAGTGGTCTCAAGTATGATTTATTTAAAAGACTCATGAGATACGAAGCCAGATTTTTCGATAGAAATACCTCCGGCAATATCCAGATGCGCTTCAATTCTGACGTCGATTCCGCTTGCACCGGTTTTCTCAACAACATGAAATTATTTACCACGCGTTTTTTTTCTTCTTTATCGCTGATAACGGTTTTGCTGATGAACTCCTGGAAGTTGGCCATAGTGGCGTTGATAGTGCTGGTGGGAGCGCTATATCCTCTGACCACCATAAGAAAACGTATTGGCAACATTATGGCCCGAACGGTATTTTCCGGAGCTGCCGTTATGACCCACTACACGGAAGCATTCAATGGTAATCGCGTAGTGATGTCGTATAATTTGCACGATCGTCTACTGCGAAAGTTTTTGAAGGCACTGAACGAGGTATTTACTCTCAGCATGAAAATGGTTCAGAGAACTGGAATTTTATCTCCGCTGATGCATTTTATTATTTCGCTTGGCATTGCAGCGATAATTTGGCTGGGCAGTTATCTCATTGTGCATAGTGATTTGAGTCCGGGAGGATTTGTTTCGTTCATAACGGCGCTTTTGCTATTGTATCAGCCGGTAAAATCCATAGGCAACGACTACAACGCCATGCAGATATCCCTCATGGCCATGGAACGCGTGTTTGATCTGATAAAAGCGTCGCCGTCCATAACGGATAGGCCGTCGGCTCAGCCTCTGGAGCGTATTTGCTCTGGCATCAGCTACAAAAATGTTTGGTTTGAGTATGAAAAAGATAAACCAGTGCTGCAGGACATAAATCTTCAGGTGAAAGTGGGAGAAACGGTTGCGCTGGTGGGGAATTCCGGCGGAGGTAAAAGCACTCTGGTGAGTCTTCTGCCGAGATTCTACGATGTTACCTCTGGACATGTATTCATCGATAATGTGGACATAAGAGATATCACCATTGACTCTCTGCGAGATAAAATAGCAGTAGTGTTTCAAGATAATTTTTTATTTTCCGGCACAATTCGAGAAAATATTTTAATGGGAAAAGAAAATGCCTCTCCCGATGAGCTAAATTGCGCTCTGAGATCGTCGTGTTTGGAAGAGTTTGTGACGTCTCTGGAGCTTGGCCTTGACACGGAAATCGGAGAGCGAGGCGTATTGCTGTCCGGCGGACAAAAACAGCGTGTAGCCATTGCGCGGGCGTTTCTAAAAAACGCTCCAATCGTGATACTGGACGAAGCCACCTCTGCCCTCGATAATAAATCCGAGGCAGTTGTGCAAGAGGCCATCGAAAATCTCATGAAAGATCGCACTGTATTCGTCATTGCTCATCGACTCTCCACCGTCAGAAACGCCGATAAAATTGTGGTGATCAATCACGGAGAAATAAAAGAAATCGGCACTCACGAAGAGCTCATTGCTCAAAAAGACAGCGAATATGCGTCGCTATATTATACGCAGTTTGACTGATGACATTAAAATGCTGCAGCACAAACTCAATACCGCTCGAGGCTTATTTCACCAAGTATCTGGAGCGTACTTGGCGATGGCATTAACATAGGTGCTGCAAGCATTTTTTTATCAACTTCATTTACGAGTATCCGAAATTATTTTTTGACCACATATTTATAATGTGCAAGCACATGCAAGAATATCTGCATTTTTTTCTGTGCATCTAGATATTTCCACTCAATACTATCTTGACTCCACAGGCGCACAAATGACTCTATTATAGGAATATAGAACGGACTATTTTGCATTTCTGGTATCAAATATTTAGGAGATAACGCAGCTTTCAGTAATTGTGGCACTATTTTGTTGTCAAAAGTACTGGCATCTTCAAATGCATTTAACTTTTTGAGCTCTTCCGGAAGATCATCGTAAGCTTTTCTCACAACGTTTGACCGAGCAAAAACTGTCGGGTTTTTAGTTGATTTTCGTAGAAGCTCAGCAAAATGTAAGTAAAGGCCTATTCCATTTCTAAGACTATTAAGGCCTACGTATGTACCTATACCATATTGTCCTTCTAGTAGTTTTCTGATATGCATTTTGGCCATGACATCTTCT
>JAITDB010000100.1 GCA_031282785.1 Holosporaceae bacterium | reverse complement strand
GACCATTCACACGGAAATTATCGGACGCATGATCTATCTGCGGCTATCTATGAAAACTGGAAACGCTTCTGGTCACAACATGGTCACCAAAGCCGCTGATTTCGCAATGAATTTCATTATTTCCCAGTGTAATGGCCTGAAATATGTCTCAATTTCCGGCAATTGCTGCACAGACAAAAAAGTCTCGTCCATTAATGGTATTTTGGGACGAGGTAAACGGGTATCGGCGGAAATTTTTGTGCCTCACGACATCTGCGAATCCGTTTTGAAGGCCACTCCGGAGCAAATCGCTCAGCTTAACACGAAAAAGAATCTGATGGGCAGCATATTGGCCGGAGGAGTACGCAGCGCAAACGCACACTATGCGAACGCTGTTCTGGCGATTTATTTGGCCACCGGACAGGACGCCGCCAACATCGTGGAAGCGTCCCAGGGAATCACATTCGCTGAAGTCGACTCCACTGGAGCGCTGTATTTCTCGGTGAATCTCCCGAATATTATAGTCGGAACTATTGGCAGCGGAAAAAAATTCGATTTTGCCCGAAAAAATCTTGAGCTGATGGGTTGTTTTCCAGATGATCCACTCTCTTCCCAGAGATTAGCAACTATAGTAGCGGCGTCGGTGCTGTGTGCGGAGCTCTCGCTGATGGCTTCACAAACCAATCCTGGCGAATTGGTCCGAGTCCATGAAAAGTTAGAGAGAAATTCATGAAAATCGGTATAGATTCCATTGCATTTTCCACCTCGAGATACTTTTTCAAACTCGAAACTCTTGCCGCTCATCGAGATGTGGAATTCGAAAAATACTCCAACGGCATAGGACAAATCATGATGTCGGTGTTTCCACCCAACGAAGACATCGTGACCATAGCCATTGACGCAGCTCAAAAAGCAATCTCCCGAATCGCAGACGTTGGCACCATCGATCTTTTGATCTTCGCAACAGAGTCGTCCTTCGATTTATCCAAAGCCGCCGGCATATACGTGCATCATTTCCTGAAATTAAAAGAAGAATGCCGCGTGATAGAAGTCAAACAGGCCTGCTATTCCGCAACGGCTGCATTGCAGCTGGCGAAATCCTTCGTGCGTGAAAATCGCGATTCTAAGGTGCTGGTAATTGGCTCTGACATCGTGAAATATTCCTCAGGTAGTTCCGGAGAACCAACTCAGGGAGGAGCGGCCGTCGCGTTCGTAGTCTCTGCTGATCCACATATTCTGATCATCGAAGACGGATCCGGAGTCCATACCAACGATATCATGGACTTCTGGAGACCAATTTCCGAGAACGAAGCCCTGTTCGATGGAAAATTATCTGCGTATAATTACTTGAAATCCCTGGATATATCCTTCAATAGATACCTGACAAAAACACAGAGAAACATTTCCGACATCGATTGCGTTTGCTTTCATGCGCCGTTTGGAAAAATGGCCAAAAAGGGAGCCCAACAAATAAAATGGCGCGAATCCATTGACAATACATTGCTCTACAATTCCGTTATAGGAAATAGCTGCTCCGCATCGCTCTATATCTGCCTGATGTCACTGCTGGATCAGTCCAAAACACCGCTGGAGGGCAAGCGCGTCGGACTCTATAGCTACGGATCCGGCAGCGTCGCAGAGTATTTCAGTGGCATAATCAGTGAAAAATACAGGTCCTATATTACTCCGGAAGAAAATCAGCGCACCCTGGAGTCCAGAAAAGAAATCTCATTCGAAGAATACGAACTGTTTTGTAAAAATCTCCCCGATTCCCCACACAAAAACTACGAAAACACCGGAACCGTTAGACTGAAATCCATAGAAAATAAAAGAAGAATCTATGGCGAAATAAAAAATTAGCCATTGCCTGAAATATATTTTTTGTGTACCTTTCATAGGCGGTTTTGCGGTCGTAGCTCAGCTGGATAGAGCACGAGATTCCTAATCTCGGTGTCGCAGGTTCAAATCCTGCCGATCGCACCACCTGATCTATTTTTATCAAATCGTCGCTCTAAATGATCGAATCGTCCGGCGCTAACTTCTTGATTATTGGTACTAATTCTGACGCCGAGCAATTTGCAACTATTTGCGTGTATACCTTATCTTCCCTCTTTTTCATGCCAAATACTTTTGTTTTCCCGGATGCTCCGCGGCCTCTTTTCCCTCGAACTCGCCTCGCTCCGAAATAACTCTCGTCAACTTCTATCTCTCCGGCACTAAAACACGATTCTTCTTCTGCAAATTCAGCAATTCTTGCTCGAAAAAGTTGCAAAACTCTGTTGATTGTCTTCTTTTTTAGTTTTGCCAACTTGGAGATCTGGAGCGCTGTTTAATCTGCTCCAAATAGACGCAATATTTCCCTAAATTTAGCTTCAGAAATATGGGTATTTTTTATGTATCTATTTTTCATTGATATATCCTAGCTTATCGGGCTAGAAAATCAATCTAATCTACTCTTGAACCGCTAAGAATACCATTCTTATTTCAGCGATTCCATGGTAAAATGCTGGCAAATTGGTAAGCGATGGTACAAAGAACCGATCTATCGCAAAATCGGTTTTCAAAAATTGAAGGATTTTTATGTGTTTAATGTGAGGATATTATGAAATTTCTTTTGTTTCTTTTATTCCTAATTTTCTCTACCAAAAATACCAATGCTATGGCGATGAATTGGGGAATTAACGAAAAACAATCTAGCATTGGTTTTTATCAGATGAGCAATGAAGTTGATACGGTCTTATTGTGCGATAAAGAATTGTGGATGCATTTGGACGCAAAAACACAGACGTCATTCCAACAAATCAACGATGAATTTTATCATTATTCGCGGTTGAATCACGATTACGAAAAAGGCGAAGATTTTTTGCAGAATCCAAGATTAATTTGTGATGGAAATCCTGAAAAAATATCAGTTACGGAGCTAGCAGAAATCATAAAAACGCAAAAAGTAATCTTCTACACCGGCGCAGGAATTTCTGCCAAAGCCGTTCCGGTCATGAATGAGCTAATGGAAAATTTGAAACTTTTTTCTGTGATGGCAGGAGCGATAAAATTAGAAAATTACATCGCAGATGTTATAAATAATCCCGATTTTTATGCGAAAGTCATGCGGGATTTTTTCGACAGTTGCGAAAATGCAAAACCAACGGTTGCACACAAAGAATTGGCCAAGATTATTCGTGCTCATCCGCATGTATTGATTACGGAAAATCTTGATCAGCTCCATCAAAAAACAGGAGTTGAACCGATGGTCTTTGCCGGATTTTTGCAGAAACTCGCAGACGATGTAATGAGAGCCAACTACGTAATCACAATAGGACTAAATAGCGACGAAAGTGGTTTTTTATTCGCGTACAAAAAACAAAATCCGCACGAAAAAATCATGGTTCAAGAGTAGATTAGAGAGGAGATTTTCTTAGCCTACTTAACAACAATTTATAAATATTTTCATGCCTATGATTAAAACGCCATTCGGTCTCCTTCAAGTGTAGATAGAATT
>JAITDB010000098.1 GCA_031282785.1 Holosporaceae bacterium | reverse complement strand
AATTCTATCTACACTTGAAGGAGACCGAATGGCGTTTTAATCATAGGCATGAAAATATTTATAAATTGTTGTTAAGTAGGCTAAGAAAATCTCCTCTCTAATCTACTCTTGAACCATTATTATTTTTACAGAGCAGCAAGACTACCGGCCATAAAATGTAGAATTGTCCTTCGATTGCCAATGTCCAGAGTGGTCCGGCACCACCGAAGTGGATTTTTTCTATCTCCGAGAACGCTCAAATCGAATAATTTTGTATTCCAAAAAATACATCTATAGGACAGCGCAGCAGAGGCCACAGAAAATCCCTATTATTTTCGGTCAGGCTCAGAAATAGGAGCATTATCAGCAGCATAACAAACACCACCGGATATATTCGGAAAAAATGATTTTTGTAGAAGGAAAAAAGTATAGGGCGGGCCGAATGCAGTCTGTCGATAAATTGTTCTCCGGAAACCGATTCGAGTTTTTTTATCAGCGACAACGTCACCACAAATCCAGAGATGGCAAAAAATATGCGCATTCCCCCCTCTCCCATCAGCAGATGGGTTGGAAGAATGTTGTAGATGAATCTGAGAGGACAAACCAGTGCAAAATGCTGAATATAAACCAGCATACAGGCAAATCCGCGCAGACGTTCTATATCATCGAAAAAATTAACCTTATTGTTCATTTTATAACCTATTTTCCCATCATTGACATTAGTTTTCCGAGACCGCCCATTTTTTTTATTTTTTTGAACATGCCGAGAGTCCCTTCATATTGTTTTATTAGTTTATTGACTTCCTGAACAGTGGTGCCGGATCCGTTAGCAATACGTTTTCGGCGGGATCCATTTAGTATTTTGTAATTATTTTTTTCTTTTTTGGTCATGGATCTTATGATAGCGATGTTTCTGTCCACAGTTTTGTCAGAGAATCCCTGACTTTCCATTATATCTTCCAATTGACCACTTTGAGGAAGCATTTTCAGTAGCGATCTGACACCGCCCATTTTCGACATTTTTTCCATTTGACTGGCCATATCATCGAATGTAAAGATGCCCTCCTGCATTTTTTTTGCAGCTTCTTCCATTTCCTGCTGAGAAAAATTTTCCTGAGCTTTTTCTACTAGCGAGACGATATCTCCCATTCCCAGCAATTTTCCAGCGACGCGATCTGGATCGAAGAATTCGATGTCGTCCAGGCGTTCTCCAACACCGAGGAATCTTATGGGGCATCCGGTGATGTATCTCATGGACAAAGCGACTCCGCCGCGGGCGTCTCCTTCGACTCGGGTGAGAATTATGCCGCTGACCTTCACGGATTCAGAAAATTTCTTGGCGATGTTGATGGCGTCTTGTCCAGTCATGATGTCCACGACCAAAATTGTTTCGTTTGGATTAATGAGCTTGTGGGTACGGACCAGTTCGTCCATTTTTACGTCATCTATATGCAATCGACCGGCAGTATCGAGTATCAGCAGATCGGCATTTTCTCGTTCGGTGGTTTTCAGAGCGAGTCGAGCGATTTCATCTGGAGTCAGCTTAGTGTCTTCCTCCGACTGCGCAAAGATGGTTCCGGGAATTTTTCCAGACAGCACTCGTAATTGCTCGATGGCCGCTGGCCGATGTATGTCCATGGAAGCCATCACGACTTTTTTTTCTTTTTTCGTAAAAAATTTCGCTAATTTTCCTGCTGTGGTGGTTTTTCCTGCGCCTTGCAGACCAACCAGCATAATTTTATAGGGCTTTGTGGACAGATTTATTTCCTCGGACGCCCCCAGCAGTTCCACCAGATGGTCGTATACTATTTTGGTCACCATTTGTCCTGGAGATACGGACTTCACGATGTCCTGCCCAATGGCTTTTTCCTTCACGTTGGCGATAAATTTTTTGGCCACCTCCAGAGAGACATCGGCTTCCAGCAATGCTATGCGAATTTCCCGAAGAGCAGCGTCGACGTCGGCTTCTGTTAATATTCCCTTGCGGCGCAGCTTTTCGAATATGCCGGAGATCCTACTGGAAAATGAATCAAACATGTAAACGACTCCACTATAAAAATCTGACATTTTTTCCGTCATACAATGACGAAAATCCCAAAAATATGAGATCCCTGCCGTTTTCTGCTCTTGGAGCCAGACGACCCTAAATTTTTCTACAGATTTTAACGGCATCCATTGCCACAAATATATTATGGCAGCTCCTGGATTATACTTCAGACGCAGACGATATGTCCATTAATATTATTAGTAAATCTCGACTTCGCCAAGAATGATGGAAGCAGGTCTCTTTCTTTTGTCATTTTTGTGTCCCTTTGTCATTCTTGCAAGCGAACACAGGAGGATCCATTCAACAGAATGCTGAATCTGCTCGAATAATCCTATTGCTTAAATTATTATCGAGATATAATATTCTAATGTAATGTTTTTCATATTATTTTAAAGGAGAAATTATGAAATATTCCCACGCTCTTGGAAGCCTTATCGTGACTTGTGGCATGCTCGTTTTCGGCTATATTACGCTAAAAAACATCCGCAACCATACTCAATTGGTAGAAGTACGAGGATTATCCGAAAAATTTGTACGCGCAGATATCGGTAACATGGAAATAAGAATATCCAATAGAAGCGCCAATCTTGAGGAATTGCATAAAAAACGTGCCACAGATAAAGCAAAAGTCATGGCTTTCCTCAAAAGTTACAATGTAGCAGACGAAGAAATAACTACTTCCTCCGATACATACGAAACATCAGAAGAAGAAAAAACGACAGAAGCCGGTATAACAACCACCAAATGCATCAGACATTTTAAAGCAGAAGATCAAATAAAATTACGCACGGCTGATCTGGAAAAAATAAAGAAAATAAGAGAAGCAATTTTCAATCTCTCATCCGAAGGAATATTGGTAACTTATTTTCATTCTTATACACTAACAAATTTCTCAAATATTAAAATGCAAATGATGAAAGAAGCCTCCGAAAACGCTAAAAAAAGCGCTGAAGCTTTCGTTGAACCATTTGGCAAAAAAATAGGAAAAGTCGTGTACCTGAGGCAGGGAGAAATCACTATCCGCGGAGAAGACGAATCAGAAGAAACTGAAAAATGGAGCTCGAGGGAATCCGAGTGCATCAATAAAAAACTAAGGCTAGTCGTGAGAGCCGGCTTCACAAAAGTACAATGAATACATGGTGCTTGCAGCGACGGTACGTGCCGCACGGGCGGTGCGTGCCGCACTGGTGCTGCAGTATGAGTTATGAAAATAGCCTCAAAAACTACCCAATGAAATTCACTAGAGTCTTCAAAAATTAAATAAAAATTAAACAGTATTGTCGATCTAAGCGTTTTGTTGCATAATGGAATCGTTGCAATCCGAATGAAAATGTCATTAGACTGCCGTCTCTAAATGCTCGGATATCAACATTTTTTATGAAGACGCTTATGAGAATACAAGCCATCAGTCTAGGGTTAATTTTTTGGTTCAAGAGTAGATTAGATTGATTTTCTAGCCCAATAAGGTAGGATATATCAATGAAAAATAGATACATAAAAAAATACCCATATTTCTGAATCCCAATTTAGGAAAATTTTAC
>JAITDB010000096.1 GCA_031282785.1 Holosporaceae bacterium | reverse complement strand
ATTCTATCTACACTTGAAGGAGACCGAATGGCGTTTTAATCATAGGCATGAAAATATTTATAAATTGTTGTTAAGTAGGCTAAGAAAATCTCCTCTCTAATCTACTCTTGAACCTAGTTAATTTTAGGACCATATAGGATGTTTTTACGTTTTATAAAAAACGTAAGTGATACTGTGGCAAGCACCGGAAATTTTTCCAGGTGTACACGATCTATTAAGATGTGGCATAATACGTATAGCAAGAGATCGTTGCATAGGTGGATTTTTCTGCATTAGAGCTTTCTCCTTGTTCTTGCAGAAAATATTTCGTTTTGCTAGGCAACGATCTCAGAATAATAAATCGTATATGTATAGAATGGGGATTTTTCGTTGTCCATAATATTGTTATCGCAAAATTTAATTAATCAGATCGCTGCCGGGGAAGTAATTGAGCGTCCGTCTTCCGTCATAAAGGAGTTGATGGAAAATTCCATTGATGCCGGAGCTTCAGAAATTTCCGTAGGCATAATAAACGCGGGAAAAAGTCTTATCTCCATCGAAGACAACGGAATCGGCATGGACAAAGAATCGTTGGAGATGTGCTTAAAAAGTCATGCCACATCGAAATTGACGTCGGAGAATCTCTTCGATATACACACCTTCGGATTTCGCGGAGAAGCGTTGCCGTCCATAGCGTCCATCTCGCGTTTATCGATATCGTCGGCGCAGGAGTTGTCTGAGCAGGCCTGGTGTATTCGTCTCGAAGGACAAAATATCCTCGGCACAGTCCCCATAATCAGAAAAAGAGGTACAACAGTGGAAATGCGCGATCTGTTTTTCGCCACTCCTGCCCGATTGAAATTCTTAAAATCGGATTCCTATGAGTCAGATAATTGTCAGGCGGTATTTAATCGCATTGCACTGGCGTTTCGGAATATCCATTTTCGATTTTTTGACGCGGATCGGGAAAAATATAATTACGAAAAAACAGACAGCCTCCAAAAACGCATCAGCGATATTTTCGGAGAAGCGTTTGTAAAAAATATCTTCGAAATAAATGCAGAAAATAGCGAATTGAAACTGTATGGATTCATCGGAGTCCCGACTTTTAATAAAGCCGTGAGCAGTCATCAATTTTTTTTCGTCAATAACAGATTCGTTAAGGATAAAATTTTCGCATCCGCATTGAAATCGGCATATTCCGGACTTGTCCCATACGGTCGTCAGCCAGTAGCCATAATTTTCTTGGAAATGCCTTATAATGAAGTCGATGTGAACGCGCATCCGGCAAAAGTGGAGGTTCGTTTTCGAGAGGCGGAAAAAATTCGTTTTTTTCTCGTTTCGGCTTTAAAAAAAGCGCTATCTTCTTTTGGAGCCAGCGTTCCCATTGCGGCGGAACCGGCGCATGCTTCTTCCTTGAATTCAGATGCCTTGAGCTCCTCGGCACCCAAGCCAAAGTCGACAATACTTCCTTGGTCCAATACCGACAGCGGTGCACGTACTTTTTCAAACGTTGCGAGAACGGCTTCCGGAATGCAAAATCATGCGAAATTTTTTCAAGCCAATGTCGTTGGTACGACTTCTGCAGCTGTCGGCACGACTCCCGGTACCATTGCAGCGACTCCGATTCCGGAAGAAAATATTGCTGCATCTGATCTCTTTATCACGGATGATCAGATCCCGCAGGGACGAATCTATCTCGGAAATGCGCTGGCTCAAATCGGAAATACATATATAATTGCAGAAAACGGAGATGACTTGATCGTAGTTGATCAGCACGCCGCCGCCGAAAGAATTACTCTGGAAAAGCTAAAGCAGAATTTATCTCTCGATTCGCAGAATCTGCTTATGCCGGAGGTATGCAATCTCACGGAATCGGAAGTGGAAATCCTGCAAAACAACAATGATCTGCTGGTAAAATTTGGCATATACATTGAAAAACTCGCGCCAGATCTGATAGTTATAAATTCCATTCCGGCTCTACTGGAAAATTGCGATGCCAAATCGCTTGTTTCAGATATAACTGAGGAGTTATCCACTTTTGGCGATACATATTCCATTGATGAAAAAATAAATCGCCTGCTCTCGACGATTTCTTGCCATAGTAGTCTTAGAGCTGGAAAAAAATTGACGCTCCAGGAGATGAATCATCTGCTAAGACGCATGGAAGAAACCCTAAATATTGCTCAGTGCTGTCATGGTAGACCGTCATATATGGTATTATCTCTAAAAAATTTAAATAAATTTTTCGAAAGATCTTGAATAACGTCATGTAGTCACTATATATTAATCACTACATCACATTAAAAAATAGTTAATAGAGGTAACATGGACAACAGAATACGATTGCAGCCACTTGTGGATTTGAATAACGGATCCATTTTGGGATACGAAGCGCTGTACAGCAAAAAGCATTCTTCTGAATTTCCAAGTGCGTCTGCCATATTGCGCAGCATAGCCTCAAAATGTAAATGCGAACAGAAATTCCTGTTATTCATAAATATGACTCTAGAAGACGCTAGCAACGAAAAATTCTGCGTCGATCTTCTTCAGACAATGAAAGATTTCGCAATTGACGGCAGTAGAATCGTGCTCGAGTTAAACGAAAGCACGCAGCCGGAATCTATGCCGCAGGTGAAAAAATCTTTTAGTCTACTGCGCATGCACAACGTTCAGATAGCTCTTGACGACTTCGGAACTCAGTATTCGTCCATGGAATATATGAAAGAATTGCCGGTCGATATCATAAAAATGGATAAAAAATTTGTGCAGAGCGCTCCTTACAATAGAAAAAGCAGATCGATGTTGAAATTCTGCGTTGCTCTTGCTCATGATCTTGGTTGCAAGGTTGTGGCCGAGGGCATAGAGAATAGTGATCACCTGGATTGCGCGCGAGAGGCGCAGGCCGATATCGGACAGGGATTTTTATTTCTGGCATCGCCTCCGGTTTTCCAAATGGAAATGCGTCGAGAACCGTTTATAAAACTCAGCGATTTCGTGCTGTATATGTCAAGCGGATTTTCTCCAAACGCTGTTTTTTCGACGTCAATGTCAGTGTAGAGCCCATAAATAATGTTAAGGAGAGGAATCCTGCGCGCTTGCTGGAAGTCCCTTCCTGATAGTCAAAAAAATATAAAAGGAATAAATCTGTTATAGATAAATTACTTTGGAAATGCGTGCTACTGCATAAACAGATATAGCAATTATCGTGATCAAGAGAACGAACTTTCAAAGTAATTTATCTATATAAAATATCTGGAAAAAAACCAAAATATCGTTTATATTATCGCTGTTGTTATTTTAAAAGGAGAAAAAAATGAAACTTAAAAAACAGCCGTTATGTACTGCAGCATTATGTATTGTGGCGTTGTTCGAATGTAATGCATTTGATGATGACCTAATCATTCCTGCTGAAAATCTTGATCGAGATTGTTGTGTTTGTGTAAATTCGTCAGATGCTACAGATTCATCGGAAGAAAATCCCTCCGATTTCATGTCTCGTATCATGTCTCGTATCACGTCTTATACCACACATTACGTCGAAGATATTCGTTCACGAGAAGCTGCCAATCTGTTATCTGCACTAGAATTTGGAATGCATAAAAACGACGAGACTGCCGAGTCGATAAGCACAAAAAATCTCTTCCACTAAATTGAGTTGCAGAACTCTATTTTTAACATTGGCGAGTCATATAGCGTAACTATTGAAGGTTCAAGAGTAGATTAGAGAGGAGATTTTCTTAGCCTACTTAACAACAATTTATAAATATTTTCATGCCTATGATTAAAACGCCATTCGGTCTCCTTCAAGTGTAGATAGAATT
>JAITDB010000094.1 GCA_031282785.1 Holosporaceae bacterium | reverse complement strand
TCCGTTGTTGAAGCCTACTCCGTTGTTAAAGCCTACTCCGTTGTTGAAGCCTATTCCGTTGTTGAAGCCTACTCCGTTATTGAAACCTACTCCGTTATAGAAACCTCCTCCGTTATTGAAGTTCGTTCCGTTGTGAATACCTACTCCGTTATAGAACCCCCCTACGTTATTGAAGTTCGTTCCGTTATAGAAACCTCCTCCGTTATTGAAGCCTACTCCGTTATAGAAACCTCCCCCGTAATTGGAATTCATTCCATTATTGAATGGATACGTTCCATTTACTTCGCTAAGAAACTCTCCTATAAACAAGCAAGAGACTACAAGCGAAAATAAACTAGGCAATACCGTTTTTGTTTTCATCATTTTTCTCCTATGTTAAATTTTGACAACAACTAGCTTCTATGCATCGCACTCAAATGACAAATTTGCATTAAAAGTTTTATCACTCTTGCAAGTTCCGCATAATTGCCATTCATATATAATATAATACACCGTATATATTACCATATTTTAGAAAAAAAAGTCAAGTATTTTTGATATTTTTTACCAAAAAACATATTTTTTGAATTGTGTTTTATTTTTTATCTTTGATTTTTTAAGATTACATAGAAAGCGCCCTCTCCTCCAGAGGCTGCGCCGGCCTGTCCGTAGGCAGATACATACTGCGAAAAATACTCCCGTATCCACCGACAAAAAAGCGAACGAATCACAGATTTTCTTACAGAACTCCCACCAGTTATTACCAAAACATTTTTTATGTTTTCTCGTTGACATCGTTCAAAAAAAACATAAAGAGTTTCCAGGGCTTTTTCCTGCGTTGTTCCATGTAGGTCAAGAATTTTTTCCGCTACGAATCTACGCGATTTTTTTCTGCTTATGGTGGGAATAGGTTCATTTTTCAGGACAAGTTTTCGATATAGGTCGCATAATCTCCGATCCAACGACGTCGGCGCATTAAATGACTCTATTTTTTGCGTGAATTTGCGTTTTACTATTCCACATTTTGTGATAGTATTTTTTATAATTAACGGTTTTACATTATGTATATAGTCTTTCATTGTTTTTTGGGACAAAATAAACCTCTGGTAGAAAAAAAATATGAATAATTATAGCAATAGAAACAGCATATTCCATAAATTTTTTGCAAAAGAAATACGATTTTTGTTTTTTTGCCTGCTGTTGCTGTCCGGATGCGCAGGAGAAAAAATACCAACTCATAAATATTGGCATCACGGCACCGAAAGACCCTATGTCATAAAAAATGTGAAATATTATCCACAGGTGCACTACAGATACGATAAAGTGGGAGAAGCCAGCTGGTACGGATACGATTGCCATGGACTGTCCACCGCCAGCGGAAGAAAATTCGACATGAACAAATTGACAGCAGCTCATAGAACTCTGCCCATTCCAAGCGTAGTACTGGTGGAAAATTTATCCAACGGCAGGAAAGTCAAGCTTTTGGTAAATGATCGAGGTCCGTTTGCCTACACCCACAGACGAATAATAGATGTTTCCCAGAAAGCAGCGAATATTCTCGGATTCAAAGGACGAGGACACTCCAGGGTTCGCGTTACCTGCGTTCCATCCGAGAGTCGAATCATGGCTTTGAAATACAAAAGAAAACCCTATTAAATAGTTTTTAATGGTCTCTAAATTTGTCGTCCTACGAATTTAAAATTCGATGACATTTTGATGCAAAAATACATGGCCCAAAATTTATGCCAATCCTTTGAGTTCGTAAAGAATATCCAGGGCATTTTTGGGAGTTATGTCGTTTAGATTGATCTCTCGCAGTCGCTGAAGCAGAGCCATATTGGCCGGAGGCGAATACAGCAGTTCCATTTGCTCAGACACTGCGTCATAGGCGGGAATTTCTTGCTTATCGTTTTCGTTTTTGGAGTCTATATTTTTTTCGAAATTTTTTAGCAGCTCTGTTGCTCTTTTTACGACGTTTTTTGGAACGCCGGCTATGCTGGCCACATGGATTCCGTAGGATTTATCTGCAATGCCATCTATTATTTTATGATAAAAAATGACATCGCCGTTCCATTCTTGCACTTTCAACGTTTTACATTTTATATGAGACAGAGTATTTTGCAAGACAGTGAGCTCTCGATAGTGAGTGGCAAACAAAACACGACATTTATTGACATTATGCAGATTTTCTACAACTGCCCAAGCAATGGAGAGTCCGTCGTAGGTGGATGTTCCTCGTCCGACCTCGTCCAGAATGACAAACGATCTGGCTGTGGCTTGGTTTAGAATCGTGGCTGTTTCTATCATTTCCACCATGAAAGTAGATCGCCCGCGAGCAATGTCGTCGGAGGCGCCGATGCGAGAAAACAGCCGATCCACAACTCCAATGGACGCTCTTTTGGCCGGAACATAGCAGCCGATCTGAGCCATGAGCACGATCAGCGCATTCTGCCGCAAATAGGTGCTTTTTCCGGCCATATTGGGTCCGGTTAGCAGGCATATGCGATTATTTTCGTTGAGATCGCAGTCGTTGTCGGTAAAATCTTTGGTGTGCACCTCCAGAATCGGATGACGTCCGTTTTCGATTTCCAGAATTGTTTGATCGCTCATTTCCGGACGCACGTACTCTCTTTCTGCTGCTATGTGCGCAAAATTCGCGTATACATCAATGCAGGAAAGTAATTTTATGGCGTAGGAAATTTTTTCATAGTGATCCATTATCTCTGCGACAATTTTTTGGTAGATTTCCTGCTCCAGATTGCTCCATTCGTCAGACACCTCGGATAATTTCATCTGCAGTGTCCCCAGTTCGCTGGTAGTATAGCGCATTCCATTGACCAGAGTCTGCTTGTGCATGAACACGCTTTCGTTTATTTTATGCTTCTGGGACAGCGGAACTTCCACGTACCACCCCAGAATCGCGTTATTTCTTATTTTGAGACTGCCAATGCCGGTTTGGGATACATATTTGGCCTGTAGATTGGAAATCAAGTCTTCGCTGTGATTTTTCAGGTATTTTAATTCATCGAGTTTCGGAGAGTAACCGTCGGCAATGACTCCTCCGTCGCGGCTATTGGCCGGGAGCTTCTCCACCAGAGACGTTTGCAGCAATTTTAGCAGGCTCGAAAAATCCGCAAGATTTTCGAAAAAATATTCTCCCTCAGACGGAATATGCACATCTTTCACAATCGACCGAATTACGTCGATAACCCGCAGAGATTCGCGAATATCGCCAACATCCCTGGGTGAAAATTTATTGAATCTGATGCGATTTATAGCACGCTCGAAATCCGGGCAGTAGCGCAAATTCTCTCGTATTAATCCGGTTATTTTTTTATTTTCCAGAAAAAATGCGACGCACTCCAATCGTTTTTGCAGCTGAGACAGATCAATAATAGGCGTAGAAACCCGTGCCGCCAGAGCTCGAGCACCAAACGATGTGCATGTTTTGTCCAGAACTCCCAGAAGACAGTAATCGTATTCTCCATGAATCGAACTGGTCACTTCCAGACTCTTGCTGGTAGAGGGATCCAGCACCAAATAATTGCTGAAGATCGCTTTTTTCGGCATTGGCAGTGCAGAAAAATTATCTCTTTGGGTTATCAGCAGATACTCGAGTATGGATCCGCAGGAAGACAGCTCGTCCGGCGTGTTTATGCCAAAGCTGTCCAGTGTTTTTACCTTGAAATATTTTTCCAGCCTATCTTTTTCCACAATGGGATTAAATTTCGAGTCCGGCAGATAGGTGATGCCTGCCTCTGTCATTCCGGCCAGATACTTTGCGAACTCAGAACGCTCATAGCGAGCCGGTACCAGCAATTCGCGCGGCTGATACATCTCCATCGCCATGGAAAATTCACTGCCTGGCAACGTGTTCACAATAAAATCGCCGGTGGAAATGTCTATGGCAGCAAAACTGACGGTCTTGGCCTGCTGCGTTTTTTTACAGATGTCCGGTACAATGCTCATGAGAAAATTATTTTTTCTGGAACTAAGAAGATTATCCTCAATGAGCGTGCCCGCAGTGACAATCCTTGTGACTTCTCGCTTGACCACGGCCTTGTAACCGCGTTTTTTAGCCTCTTTTGGATCTTCCATCTGCTCGCATATGGCCACCTTGTAGCCGTATTTGACGAGACGTTCCATGTAACTGTCCAAGCTGACCACTGGTACGCCACACATGGGAATATCGTCGCCTAAATGCTTGCCACGACTGGTCAGCGCGATATTTAAAACAGAAGACGCAATCTTGGCGTCATCAAAAAACATTTCATAGAAATCCCCCATGCGAAATAAAAGCAAACAGCCGGGATATTGGGATTTCGTCGAAAGATACTGTGTCATCATAGGAGTCGCGTCCTTTGATGCGCAATAAAATAAACTATTTTCTTCCATTCTAGAGTCCATAAAAATTATGTGAAGGTTCAAGAGTAGATTAGAGAGGAGATTTTCTTAGCCTACTTAACAACAATTTATAAATATTTTCATGCCTATGATTAAAACGCCATTCGGTCTCCTTCAAGTGTAGATAGAATT
>JAITDB010000091.1 GCA_031282785.1 Holosporaceae bacterium | reverse complement strand
AAAGCGAAGGTAAAAAAACCTATTCCATTCCCAATATGGTTAAAGGATTCCATTTGTCTTCCGTATTGAAAAAGAAATAAATATCGCTCTGTGGTTCTGGAATTTTCAGGACCACATTTTATGCTCTAATTGTTTTTGGAGCCTTTGCAATTCCTCGATTAAAACAGGCATTTTTATATTATTTTTTACATTGCGAATCATGTCGGCAGTTATACGGCGATAGCAGAAATCGACGACATTTTGCTCGGGAATCGGAAGTATTTGAAAAAAATCCTGATATTTTTCGTTAATTTTTTTTCGTAAACTGCCATAGGACTCAAAAGCTGTTTTAATATGATTAATTAAATTCGCTGAAATTTTAAAATTATCTTCGTTTTCTTCCATTTCCCGATCAAGATATTGTGCTGCCGTCAGCACAGATTTTTTCGACTTGACTACGGAATCCAGAAAATCATTTTTTTGGGAATCTTTGTCATTTTCGGTACTTTTTAGATATAATTCCAATCTGTGCAGATTAAAATACATCCATCTTAGCAATTCCTTGGGTGAAATTCCTTCAGACGCCGCAGAAGCCGGAAATTTCAAAACTGATTCCCGATAGGCGCTTAGGAGATCGGGCATCTCAGCAACGTCGCTGGAAAACGCAGACGCAGTTTCGCATGCTTCCAGCAAAAAAACGATCAAATAAAAAGAAAAAAAATCATGAAATAAACGCATATGCCAATTCCTTCTTGCCTATGTTTTGTATTATAGCATATTATTGCCCAAAAAATCAATAAAATACGCGATAATTTTTGCCACTCTATACTTTCCGATTGTATAAGATATCTTCCTAGCCGAAGACGGAAGTATCGTTTTCTATGCGGCTGAACATATCGCAGAGAACGGCCGTGCTCTCGGACTCCAGATTCAGTACATCGACGATTTTTTCAGCTATTTCTATTAGCGCATAGTTATCGGTGAATTCGCTGAAGCGCAATGACTTGAACCCGCTTTGTTCTTTTCCCAGGATATCTCCGGCGCCGCGCAGCTTCAGATCCTCTTCGCTCAACAGGAATCCGTCGTTGGTTTCGCGCATGAGCTGCAGTCTTTGCAACCCCACCTTGGAAACCGGATAATGGTACAGAAGAACACAGTATGATGCGTCTGTGCCTCTGCCAACTCGTCCCCGCAACTGATGCAACTGTGCCAATCCGAATCGCTCGGCATGCTCGATTACCATGATATTAGCGTTTGGTATGTCGACTCCCACTTCTATGACAGTGGTGCAAACCAGTACCTTGAATTTTCCGCTTTTGAAATCGGTTATGATGGAATCCTTTTCCTGCGGTTTCATTTTTCCGTGCAAAACGCGGACTTCATCGGCGGAAAAAATATTATTGAAGTAATCGCAGCGAGTCGTGACGTCGATCAATGTCTCGGACTCTTCTATCACAGGGCATACCCAATATATCTGGGAACGAAATTCCTTTAGTCTTGCTACCAGTTCATTTATTTTTGTCGCGTTCATAACGATAGTTTCGATGGGCTTGCGTCCTACCGGCTTGGTTTTTATGGTGGAGACGTCCAGATCGCCGTAGCATCCCAGCAAAAGAGTCCGCGGAATGGGAGTCGCAGACATCGCCAGCACATTGGAGCAGCTGCTCGATTGCATCTCTGGTGCAGAAATTATACCGTTATTTTGGCATTTCCTAATGAGCGTCGCCCTTTGATGTACTCCGAATCTGTGTTGCTCATCGATGACTACCAGTCCTAAATTGGCGAATTCTATGTTGTCCTCCAGGATCGCGTGGGTGCCGATCAGCAGCTGAATGACATTGTTTTTTAAGCTGTCAATTTGCTGAGATCTTCTCCTGCGATTGCTGCCCAGCATCACATCGATATTTATGCCAAGATTTTCCGACAAATTTTTTAGAGAACTGTAGTGCTGCATTGCTAATATTTCCGTGGGTGCCAGCAGAACCGCCTGAAATCCATTTTCAATAACTATGAGCATGCTGATAAAAGCCACAATGGTCTTGCCGGAGCCAACATCCCCCTGCACCAGGCGATTCATGGGTTTTTCGGAGGCGAGATCCGCTTTTATGTCTTCCAGGCACTGAATCTGGTCCGGTGTTAATTGGAATGGCAGCTGCAGTCGTCCGGTTATGCGACCGTTTTCGCGAATAATTCCTGACTTGTGTTCTTCCATTGTCCTGCGTATCTGCCGCAGACGTATCTGATTGGCCAGCAGTTCATCAATGGCGATTCTTTTTCTGGCCTCCGTCATGGTCGCAACATCCGCTGCGTTTTGCGGATGATGAATACTCCAAATGGCTTCCTTGAATTTCATCAGTCCGTATTTATTTAGCAGATCCGCCGGAATATGTTCAGGAATTTCCGGCATGCTTTTTAGAGTGGCACCAATGATATAGCTCAATGTTTTCTGTGAAAGTCCCGTTGTTAATGGATAAACTGCCTCCAATCCCAGATGATACTTGGCATAGGAAGGCTGAGTCACAATATCCGGATGAACGATCTGCACTCCACCAAGAGTCTTTCGAGCATTGCCACTCACACAAAGCACTCCGTCAATGGGAAAAGTCTTTCGCAGATAAGCAATGTTGTAGTTGAAGTAAACTACCTGCAGCTCTTGTTTTTCAGTCGTAACGATTATCTTGTAGGGTAAAGAGCGACTCATCGGAGCAGCATGTCTTACCACTCGCACCACTAGCGTTAATTTGTCTTTATCTGAGAAATTATCGATGTCCGAGGTCCTGTTTATGATGGATATCGGAAAATGAAGCAACAAGTCCAGTGCCCGGTATCCGCCACAGCATTTTTTGAGAAGCTTAATGGTGTAATCCGATATTTTTACAAAATTCGTCACCGGAGAAAATAAAAAATCATAGGCCTTCACGAGCCTTTTTCCTTTGATATATAAGAAAAATACCGAGAAATATTATGCACATGCTTAAATATTGATTCAAATTAACTCCGGTTCTCAAAAATAATTGCTGACTGAAATAGGAATCCGGCTCGCGAAAAAATTCGCAAATAAATCGAGCGATACCATAGCCAGAGCAGAAAATTCCGCAAAGTACTCCGGATTTCCGGTGATATTTCATGAAAAACGCCAGAACCATCACGGCAAATAGCACAATTCCCTCCAGAATGGCTTCGTATATTTGGCTCGGATGCCTCGGAACTCCATCGTTTAAAAACATGACTGCCCAGGGAAGATCGCATTCCTTTCCGCAAAGTTCTCCGTTTACAAAATTGGCGATTCTTCCAAAAAATAATCCGACCGGGACACTGACTGCCCACAAATCCATGAATTTGAAAAATATCAGCTCATGCCAACGACAGAAAAAATACGTCCCTGCAACGGTTCCAATAAAACCACCGTAAAAAGACATTCCGCCTTTCCATATTTTTATGATTTCGCTCGGATAATCGCAATAATATTCGAAATCATACAGCAGAACGTGTCCGAGCCGTCCTCCCAGGATTATGCCAACGATGGCATAGCTGATAAAGGCGTCGATTTTATCTTTGCTCAGAGCTGGATAGGATCTCGGAGCCAAAAAATTCGTGGCAGACACGGCAAATAATATGCCAAAAATATAAGCCAACGAATACCAGTGCACTTGAAAACCAAATATGTCAAAGGCTACCTTAGAAAAGTCACATATCACTCCATACCTCATTATTTTAAGATCGCTGACAATCTCCGATAACGATCTCTTCCTCTTGGCATGATAGTAGTGTTTTTGCTAGATATCCAGAGTCTTCGATAATTTGGCTTATCACCCTACAAATTAAAAATTCGGTACTGCGCGACATTGAGTTTTTTTCTGTTTTCCGGTTGATTTTGGAGTAATTTTCGTGTTATAAATGTTCATATTGTCTTAGTATAAACAAAATTATCGAGATATACCAATGAGCTACAGATGTGTTTTATTATTTCCAGTCCTAATTATTTTGAGTGGTTGCATCGAGAGCAGAAACGAGCCTTATAACGAGCTGAATACGTTTCTGAGTGGAGACGCAGAATATATAGGACGGCTGCAGAATCAGTTGCTCTTGGAGCCTCAAAATGAGGAGCTACGTGAAAAATTAAATATCGCTCTGAGGGATGCAAGAAACCGAAGAGATCAGGAGCAAAACGCTGACAGTAGGTATAGAAGACTGGAAGAAGAACTTTATGAAAGCAGGCAAAATACGAGGCCAATGCTATATCGATAATTCGAATAATATGTAGAAAAAACAGCCAAGACAAAGATTTATTTTCCGGTTTCCTGGGCATCATGCTCGTTGAATCTGAGCTTTCCAGAATGCTTTGGGCTCGCGGCTTCCTCGATGGCTGTAATCAGCTCGCTTACGGTTGGCATTTCCGATAGCAGTATGCCAGACGGAGCCGCGGGACCATAGACCATCAGAAATGGTATGCCTATTCTTCCGTGTTCGTTCATAAATTTCATTAGGTCGTCGTTTTTTTTTGTCAAGTCCGCTTCGATGAAACTGATATTTTTTTC
>JAITDB010000048.1 GCA_031282785.1 Holosporaceae bacterium | reverse complement strand
GTCGAAAAATATAATAATTTTCGACCACATAACAGCTTGCACGGTATGACTCCAATGGAGTACATTAATTCAACCTATGGGAGACATAATCAGTCTCATATGTCGTGAACTATTACAATAATTCAACTCTATCATTACTTGAGTTGAACTTTTCTAGCAAAATCGACAGACTTTATTGGAAGATTAATAAGCGAGACGTTTTATAGGCGTTTGATAAGCCCATCTCATCATTTCAAAAGAAAGCAATTTGTCGGCATTATCATTTCCGAAAATGGCTCGTAGCGAAGTAATCTCCTCCGCCAACTATGTCTCGAACAGAGCACAAATGCCGTATGTTTTTATGTCAACTTTTGGAGGGCGCTCGCATTCTTCACGCAGTTTGTTTTTGGAGGACGGAATAAACACTTCATTTTGCGTGATTTTACCGAGCAAATGAATTGATTTTGTTACAGAACGTTTTTTTTCAGGATCATAGCGATAGCAAACTTCATACTTGTAATATAATCCTTTGATACATTTTATTGTTGTGTTCGGTTCCTTAAAGGGCAAAACCCACTCTGGTAGACTCATAATTTCCTCCATATGCCTACTAATTATACTACCTATAAAATATAGCAAAATCACAATACAATAACAAGAGCTGCTTGAAAAAATATATGAAAATGCTGTTTTTTTTTCGCTAGGCTGAATAACTCTAAGCGGAGTTAGGGATTAATCACAGAATTACTGCAATTTGTGGAGCTGAAGTAAAAAAACATCTAGCGGAACTGCTGCATCTAGTGGTATGCTTCTAATAGGAATCCAAAATTAAGCAAAGCAGTATACCGATGAAGGAAATACAACTTCGAAAAGATAATCACGTTGCGCTGGCGTTAGCGGATGCAGTAAGAACGTCGGCGGCTTCAGGATTAGATGATTATAGACTAGAGCATAACGCTCTACCGGAAATTGATTTCTCGAAAATAGATACATCCGTTACGTTTTTAGGACGTAGAATGAATCTGCCTCTGGTGATATCGTCGATAACCGGCGGCGGAGGTATCAGTGGAAAAATTAATATGGCCCTGGCTGGAGTCGCAAACGATTTCAATATAGGATTCTCCGTTGGTAGTCAGAGATGCGTAATTGACGATGCTCGCCTAAAAAAATCGTTTCTAGTTCGTTCTTTCGCTCCGAATATCTTGTTGCTCGCTAATTTAGGCGCTGCGCAGCTGAATTATGGCTATTCCATAGACGAATGCAGAAAAGCTGTCGATATGATAGGCGCAGACGCTCTCACATTGCATTTGAATCCGCTCCAGGAAGCTTTTCAGCACAGTGGAACTACTAATTTTTCCGGACTTCTAAAAAAAATAGAGGTCGTTTGTAAGAAATTGGATACTCCGGTTATAGTAAAGGAAGTCGGCTATGGAATCTCTGCTTCTGTGGCAAAAAAATTGGCGGACGTCGGAGTATACGCCATAGAAACTGCCGGAGGATGCTCTATATCCTGGTCGGAACTTGAAACAATCAAAACTAACGATATCGTTTTGAAGAAAGCCGCAGAAGCATTTGCAAATTGGGGAAATCCAACCACAGAGTGCATAAAATCAATAGCCGAAAACGTCGGTAAAGTGAAAATTATAGCCAGCGGCGGAATTGACACCGGAGTAAAAATGGCGAAATCCATTGCTCTTGGCGCTGATTTATGCGGCATTGCATCTGCATTTCTGAAAAAGGTCATGGAATCGCGCTCTGAATGCGAAAATTTCGTTGAAACTCTGTCATTTGAACTAAAAGTAGCCATGTTCTGCGTTGGCTGTCAAAATGTCCAACAATTAAAATCCGCCAAGATAGTAAAAGTGAGATAAATGTCTTAAACGACAGCCTCTTGTCGTATTTCTCGTAGACAATGTGTATTTCTTAACAAAATTTTTTTAAAAAACACTTAATGTTAATAATTTATTAACTATTTTTGACTATAATATCATAATAATACTCAGACATTAAAAAGAGTATTGCAGAATTATTTTGTTCCTATAAAAAATCGCATTGCATAACAGTGCCTAAAAGGCAGAGGTAAATATGAGAAAAACAAACATTGTCTTGTTTTTGGCGACAGTATTGTCATTTTTTACATCATTATATGGTCTTGAAAGGAGCGCATACTACAACATTGGCGCCTGCTTTTCAGAAGGGCAGGAATATTTAAATCCTCTTATTGGCTATGACGGATGTAAATTCGGGACGCCTGATGTTATTCACAATCAAAGAATATTATGTTTCAAGTACGAAGATAATCGCACGCGCGCCGGATGTAGCATAAACGACGTCGGATTAACTGATATAGACCAATTGTGTATTAGATTATTTCCATCCCCAGGGTTTTCTTTCAGCGTAGACGTCAACTCCGATAGCGCTATTTCATCGATAATTAGAAGAGAAAAAATCGCTCTACATCTGATACCAGCCATATCCCTAAGATTGGCGTCGTTGGCAAGGAACGATTCCGATGAAATAGAAATATTTCTCAAACAGTATACATTGGCGATGAGCAAAGAGATTACCAATGAACAATATAGCGAAGCCATGATAAATGAAAAAGAAAAAAGCATACCAAAGCATCTTCATATTAAGAAAACAAAAATACTCAAATCAATCAAAGACAGAATTGGCCTCGGCGATATAGTAATAGACAATAGAAGATTACCTTATATTCTCCATTTAATGGCGAACATAATCAGCGCTGTAAAGCAAGAGCAGAACGTTTTAAACCAGTATCCATTATATTACACCGAATTTTTAATACATCGTTTTACGCATTATTTATTTTCATCGGTGAATGATCTAAGAAATCTTCTTATGGCAATGAAAGCGTACGGTTTAATTAACTGCGACGACAGTAAAATAAGCAAAGTAGGAGAAAAACCAAGCGCTTTCAGCTCAGAAACAACGTCTATGTCTGAGGCATTTGATTTTCATACGATGAACGCTAATCTGAACCTTCCATACCATAATGGCGCAAGTCCGCAATCTAGACCAATAAGAAATAGAAAAAACAACACGTACTACGCAAGCTGTATGGAAGAAGTAATAAAGCATCTGCTGTGCATATCTCTTTTTGATAGACAAAATAATAGATTTGATTTCAGTAGATTGCCTGTTCCAGATGCTCCAGTAAGCAAATTTTTCGCGAATCATTCTTCGGTCATGGAAGTAGCGCACTGCCCATCAGAAAAAATCATGCTAGATTTCGTGGAAATACTCGACAATCTGATGGGAGTGCAATACAGAGAAGCGAATAGCGTTTACGGCGGTGGAGCTATTAAAGCCGGAACCAAAAATCTCGTCAATGTTCTTCACTCTATCCTTGGATTGGAGATGATAAATATAAATTCAGGAGATGAAACTATAGAAGCGCTTGTTAACGTCCTCAATTTATTGCTCAATAAGGGAGGAATTGAACTTATAGCGCTAAATCCTAAAATCGGCGAGCTCAATATAAGCAATGACTACTCTCTAAATTCGAAATTTGAAGCAAAAAGCAAGGAAACTAATGAAGTTTTATTCTCTTTTATACTTGATATAGAAAAATCTCATGGAGCGCTCAAAAATATAACGAACGGTACCGGAGAATTTAAAGAAAAACAATTTGTGGCAAAAACAATTTACGATTACTTCGCGATAGGCGGTTATCATCTTTTTCCTGACGAAGACATAAGGCTGTTTATTAATAATGCTAAAAGCGTATTTTATCTATTATCATTTTCGAATTTTTTCAGTAATAGTGTCGATTTGCTTTTTGGCTTCATCGATAAGATTTTTGCGAGAAAAGAGCTAGACACGCTAAAATTGCTGAAAAATTATTTGGTTGCAATTAGCGAAAGAACGAATCACGACTATATGAAGCTTAGTGCCGCAAGTGCAATAATTGCGACGAATTGGCATAATGAGCCTGATCTTAGAGCATTTTTTGACCAGAACGTGATATTATACTCTAATTTGGAGAAGAGCGAATTGGAGAGCTTTATTTCCTGTAGAATCTCCCAAGATACAATGTA